>CAYJBS010000014.1:0-33473 GCA_964368435.1 uncultured Christensenella sp.
GACCCACTGCGCATTTTCGGCAATTACCCCTATTTTTTATTATCTAAGTGGCTTTTGAACGGTCTGAAAAAAGTTCTTCTTTACATATATTTGGATATATCATATGATAATAAAGGGGTATTTGTATGAAAAAGAGAATCTTTATTATAATATCGCTATTAATAATTTGCATATCAGTTTTGTCCTCTTGCAACAATAGCCAAGCAAATTGGGATTTTGACACCTATAGATGAGCAATATATATCGTCGGAGAGCAATCCGACATCGTTTATGGAGCACAAAGCGACGCCCTTGAATACAGAGTTACCGAAACAAATGTAGGTCGTGAGGACGAAAAAGTTCATAGATCGGATATTGCGCTAATAAATGGCAACAGGATTACCATGTTGAAAACCGGAAAATATACGTTGTGGACAATTGCTGAAGACATAAAAAACACAAATAGCAATCAAATATGGGGAGTTGATTTGAAGGAGCTGAAAAGCCAAAAAATGACGGGAAACGAGTTTGAAACAACCTTATTTTTTCAAAATGAAGTGAAACAATGTGAAGCTTTTCCCTTTGTCGTAATCAACAAAAACATTACTGACCAAACCTTAAACATAAGAACCTCTCATCTTGATCCATACAAGGGCGCGCCGAGCATAGCAATATACACAATAATTGACGATTACAAGCTTTATATCGGCAACGTTGGGGAACAACTGCCGACATTAGGAAACTATACCCACGAGCCGAACCAAGAATCAAGAGTGCTTGACAGCTACGCATCGATAATATCAAGATATTCTGTTATACGTATTTCCGACGGCAAACGTGTTGACGAGGATGACGCTGTTTTGGCAAAGCTGGGCTTTGAATCAAACCTATATCACATATATCATAAGCAAAACAAAAAAAACCGCGAGAAGCTATGGGCGGAGCTAAAAATAAAATACAATAACGATTTAAGCGATCCCGATTACAACAGAGAATGGTCTGAAATATATAAGGCAAATCCCATTTATAACCCTCTTTATAGCAATATTTATGCGCCGAAAGGCTCTTATCGTATCGAGTTAAGCGACGGACAAATAATTGAAAACGCTTTTCGAATAGCATAAACCTCGCAATGCTTTGCCAAACAAACACTGAAAAGAGCCGACTCCTCGACTCTTTTTTTTGAAATTACTTTAGGATACTTTTTTGAGATATCGCTGTCTTAGTCCCTGAATTTCGGAGTCAATCTTGCCTTTCTTTTCTTAATCTTTTTTGCAATTATGCCAATCAATACCCCAATCAAGATTACGCCTGCGCCTATTCCGCCATAAAGAAGATATTTTTCGTATTTTTCTATGAAAGTTGCCTCTCGCAGCGAGCCTATTCCGACAACATTTGACGAAACGAAACTTACATAGCCGTCTTCATAGGTATAATTCGACATAAGTTCTATGCTGCCGTCTGTATGTTGTACGATTATCGGTGAGCCCTCTGTTATTGACATCTTCAAATTATATTTATATTCCTCTTGAAGCTGTCCGGTTACGCTGATTCTGGTGAAGCTGTTCAGCGTGCTGTTTTTGAAAGAAGTGTCGGCAAGCACGGCGGTAACAGCATTATTTACCATACCGAAAACTCCGCTGTCTGCATCAATCGAATTGATATCCACCGAAGCGCCATGGGACAATTCGCCCTCAAGTTTAAAGTCGTCTTTCTGAACCGATTTCCTGTTTATGATTAGTTTGCCCGGAACATAGCTGAACGAATAATTCATGGCTTCGCCGCCTTCCGCTATAATCGAATGTTCATCGGGCTTGGAAGGAATATTCCTTACTCTCGGCACCTTGGAAAGGCTGCTTACGTCGTCTGCTTCTATGAAGCCGATATAAGTAATCTCAGGCACAAAATCATTCCCCTCTATTATCGTAGCATCGCTGACTTTGGCTGTAAGCTGACTCTTGACTATCGTGATAGTCACTTCGGACTCGCCCTGCACCTCATAATTCATGTCGTCTATTTGCGCAGTAGCAGTATACTCACCTGCATTGATAAGATACTGACTGCTGTAAGTCACCTTTATTTCCAATTCGTCTTGGGGCAATGTGTTATAAGCCGCAACCTGCACAAAAGCTTTGTTGTTACCGTCATACACAAAAATTACGTTACTGGTGAAAGTTATGGTAATCTTCTTTGGCTTGACAGTCAACTTTATGTTACTATCGAGTTTGTTATAATTTGCGCCGTCCGACGGTATAAAGGTTACGGGGTATTCTGTCAAATTGCTGTTGTGGACAGAAGGTCTTATGCCACTGTCTTTCCAGAAAAATTGTCCTGCGACATCTGCCTCGCCCCTGATAACCGAATCGGAAAGCGTATCACCATAGGTTATGTCTGAGGCAGTCGGCAAAGGAAACTCAGGGTTGGCTTTTTTGATGAGTAGATGCCGAACCTCGGTGACAATGACCGAATAGTTCTTTCCGGCAGAAATATCGCGATAGCGGAAAGCGTATTGTCCGGCATTTTCGCCTGCGTCTCTTGTTATGTAGCCGCTAAGCACCGACAAGTTGTCGCCTAGTCTCAAATCCGACTCGTTGACAACAAAGTTTATGCCTTCACTGACAGGCGCGCCGCTTTGGTATGCAGGTTCAGTTTGTTTGTAAACCTTTGTGAATATCGGAATGGATACTCGTAGCTCCTTGCGTGATACCGTGAAATAATCGGGTACATATATGATTTCATAATTTTGGTTGTTGTCATTTGTCAGTGTATGCTGTTCGATAAGATATCTGCCGACAGTTTCGCCTATTGCTCTTTTCAATTCGCCTTGAAGCGCAATGTTGCCCTCAAGAACAGTATAACTGAGGTTTGGGTCTACCGAACCATAAATTTTGGTTGCCGGATTCGCCATTATGTGTACTTGTTTGCGACTTACAAAGAGCCTGGCAGAAATGCTCGACACATCGATAATATAACCGTCTGCGTTGCCGTTGTCGCGAAGCAGTATTTCATAACCCTCTTCATTGACAACAAAGTCTTCGCCTACGGCATAGACCTCAGGTTCGATAAGTCCGGTAATATCGCTCTTGTCCACCTCTCCGCGCAGCATGCCTTCATATCTTAGTTCAATCTTCGGGGTGTCACCATAACTTACGTATACGTCGTCCAATGTAGCTGTCAATATGCCTTTGCTGATATTGAAGGTGACGATATTCGAGTTTTGTTTGAAGAAGTTCGTTGAGGCTTCTTTCGTCGCTCTTATGGATATTTCGCCGGCGCCTTTTATGAACAGATACGAATTGTTGATGCCGGCTTTTCCTTGCAGTACCTCGAAACTGACTGCGCCCTCTCCGCTACCGCCGCTTACTACAAGCTGTACTGCATCAAGCGCAAAGGTGTTGTCGCCTATTTCTTCAAGCAGGAATTCTGCTTGACTGACGCGTGAAATGCTGAAGCTGACGCTCTTCTCTCCATCCAGTTCAAAGTTGTGCGCATCTGTATCGGATATGACTGCTCTGGCAATATACGCCCCTGCATTTTTCACTCCTTCCGCTGTAATAGGTTGATTGTCGTGATAAAAAAGCAGTTCGGCATAACCGAAAGTGTTTGCCGTAAGAGGATATCTCGCCTGAATCGCAGATGCCTGTGACAATCCGTTGTATGCCAAGCTTTGGTAACCGTTGAAGGTGACGTTTGATATTATTTTCTTATCGATTATGAAAGTATAACTTTCTTTCAGCAGGATGTTATAGTTTTCTTTGTTGCCGGCTATATTTTCCGTCAAACCTATGCTGTATTGACCTGCTCCCCACGCTCCGCCCAAAGGTTCGCCAACGCGTATAAAGCTGAATTCATTGACGAACAAGCCGTCACCGAGGTCGCCCTCAAAGCTGTGAGCTTGTATTATCGGGGCATTTCCGTCATATTGTTTGCTCAAATTCTCGCTGAGAATGTTTATCCAGGCATTTCTTTTTATGATGCTGCCGAGGACATCCGTCACCGCATCGGGAACGGAATAATTCGAGGCGCCTGTACCCGAAAGGTTGAAGTCCTCGAAAGTAATCAATTTGTTTTCGCCGATATTGGGATTGAGCGCGCCGTCCTCAAAGTACTTCCGTATCGCCGTAAGCAACACTTCGTCATTGCCGACTACTCCGATAATGGCGGTGGCGTCGATATTGATTTCATTATATGAATATTTGTCATATTGTTTTGCGCTATAGTTTGATTGCGACAATTCCGCAAGATCAAGCGTCAATTTCAGCGGAGTGATACTATAAAAAATATCTTTTGAACCGACGATAACGCCGCCTTCTTGCAGCTTTATGATAAGTTGATACTCAGTTGCGTTTATGGGTTCGTCTATCCTTATTCTCGGTGATTCTCTGTAATATTCGGTATAAGCGACAAATCCCGGAATATTTATGCTGTACTGTTTCGGCTGACCGTCATAGTCGAAATGGTCGCCGGTGATTTCTGCTTTGATGCCGTCCGGATTTATGATCTCCGTGGCGCCGTTGCCGAAAGGCACAATGCTTGCGGTGAATTCCCAAGAATAGTTGTCCATGGTTCGCATACAGTCAACATATACGCCGTCTCCGATATAGCTTGAATATGTGCCATAATCAAGTACAAGCCTATAGCCCTTTTCGGGATAGACGGTGATGACGACAGGTTGATCTTCATAATAGTTGCCGCCGCCGGTTGCTGTGGCGTTTGACAGCGTCGCAATAGTCACACTCTTTGTGAAGCGAGCATACCAGTTTCTTGCCAATCCGCCTGCCGCTTGAGCGTTATACATGGGATAATATTTGTTGCTTTGTATGCCGCCGGCATCGAAAATAATCAAATCTTCGGTAATGTTGCGCATCTCGAAGCCAAAATCCGCATCGGGCAAAAATTCGAAATAGATGAAATCCTTGTCGGTAGCCGAGATATCCACAGCGGCTTGAATATCGCCGTTTTTGTCGATATAAACGACAGAACCTATTCTGTTATGTGAATCGGCAGCGTTTATGTCTTTTATGTACCAGCAATTTTTGATGAAGGCATATTGATCTTCAAAAAAGCCGACTATGCCGCCCCAGTTGCTGTTGCCCAGTATCGTGCCGTCAAAAAGACAGTTTGTCACACCGTAGGTCATAAGCATACCGACTATGCCGCCGACATTGTTTGCGCCAAGGACACTCGCCGAGGAATAACATCTGTCGACAGTGCCTTTGCTGTATCCGACTATTGAACCTACCCTTTCGCTGCCTATGACGGAGCCTGAAGATACTATGATATTTTTTAGTACTGCATTCTCCCCGATATAGCCGAACAGTCCTTGACTGTATGTAGTGTCTTCTGCTCCTACTTCCAAATCGGATATGGTGAAACCTTTGCCGTCAAAATGTCCACGGAACACAAAGCTCTGCGCTGCGTCGACAAGATTGAATTGTCCTATCGGCAAGAATGTTGAAAGCATTGTGATGTCTGCAGTCATTTCAAAATAGCAGTCTGAGAAGGTATAACCGTTCATTACTTGCTTGCTCAGCGTGTCTAAATGGTCGAAAGTGTCGATGCGATAGGCATTGTATTCTCCGCCCCATTCGAGAATATTATAGACATCTCTGCCGAACAGTCGCAACATAACGCTCTGTTTGGAATAGTCCTTCATTGTGGATATTATGTCGGCATTCTCTCCCGGCTCTGCTGTGATGTTATAGAAAATAATCAACTGCGGCGCAAAGTCTGCATCCATGCCTCTTTCTTCGGCAGAAATATAGTTGCCTGAAGAAAATACCATATTATCAAGCGCCGACGCTCCCACCATCTGAACCGTGGTAAGTCCGGAAACAGTACTGCCGGGAACGGTACCCGTTCCGACAGCGGAAAAACCGCTTAGTATCTCGTTGTTAAAGTAGCAAAGCGTAACCTCTGATGATTTGTTATCGCCGATTATGCCGCCTGCTGTCATGCCTGAGGTGCCTTTTATGCCGCCGATATTATAAGAGTTTCGTAGGATTGCGCCCAATGTGTTGTAGCCGACTATGCCGCCCTTGAAGTTGCCTTGATAAATACCGCCGACCGCATCGCTTTCGATGTCGCCACTGTTGTAGCAAACCTCTATTATGTTGCCGCTACCGGTGTTTCCGGCTATGCCTCCGATAAAGTCTCCGTTGCCTTTTATGTAGCCACTGTTGAAGCTCGATTGAATGCTGCCTTCCGCCAGTCCGACTATGCCGCCGACTTGGTTGAGACCTGTCACCGTAGCCGTATTGCAAGAACGGGATACGTTCTTTGCGTTGCCCGCGATGCCGCCCACAAGGCTTTCGCCTGTCACATCAGCATTATTCATGCAATCCCAAATAAAGCCTTTGCTAGATCCGGCGATGGCTCCGACATAATTCTTTCCTGTGATGCCGCCATAAATCTCTGTCGGGCTGACAACATAAGGTCTTATGTTAAGTTCCGTAACATACGCGCCGGAACCTATCACCCTGAAAAGTCCTACATAATCTGTATCAGGCTCATTTATTGTCAAATTATAGATAGAATAATAATTGCCTTCGAGTCTGCCCACAAAGGGATTTTCGTAACTGGCGATAGGCACAAAGTCCTTCGAAAGCACAATGTCGTCGATCATGGCATAGTACGCCGAGCCATAATCGGAAAAATATGCGGAAATAAGCCTTTGCATATTGATAAGGTCGAGTTCCTCCGAAAGAGAGTAAGGGTTGCTTGAATTGCCTTCTCCACTGTCAAAATAATTTACATATGTGCTGTCTTTCGATATTTGCTGTTCATAAAATTCTGTAATCTGCGGATAAGAACCCGTCAAACCGGTACGAGTATCCATTGTAAAGCCTGTGGCAAAAAAGTCTGCATTGGTCAATTCAATAGTGTTCTTTGCCGTGCCGTTGAGGGAAACCGATGCGCTCGTAATGAAGTCAAAATTATAATACACATTTTCGATGCTTGCAGCGCCATTTACGATTGAGGAACCGCCTGAAGCTATATTGCCGATGAAATAGCCGTTTATTATCTTATCCGCGGCATCTCCGATGGAACTGCCCACGAATCCTGCCGCGCTATCGGACAAAATATTGCCCACGACATAGCAAGTGTTGATCGTGTATACGGAGCCTTCGCCGATAATGCCGCCTGCGGCAACACTGCCTTCGACTTGCTCTGTGTATATGAAAGAGTTGCTGATACTGCTTCCGGACAGCTTGCCTGCGATACCGCCTGCCGTACCCCCCGAAAGCTCGCCCGTGAAGTATGATTTGGAAAATGCCGAAGCATCTTGAGCATATCCGCAAATGCCGCCTGCATATGCCGACGATTGTACTGCAGCGTCGGAGATACAATCCACAAAGGTTGTGCTCGAAGCTCGACCGATGATGCCGCCGGCATACGTTAGCGCGGAAATAACGCTGTCCGATACCGAACAAGATAATATTGAGCTGTTTTGAGCGTTTGCGGCAAGCGTGGCTGCCGAATCGCCCGACATGTCAAAGCCCGTTATGTTTACGGCATTTATGGACGAAGATGCTATATAACCGAAAAGAGCCGCATCTGTCGCCTCAACAACAAGATTGCTGAGAACATAGCCATTGCCCTCCAAGAACCCCCTGAAACTTATGGACTGCGTGCCAATAGGTGAAAAATCGGTTATGTCTGAAAAATCTATGTCGTTAAGAATTGCAAAATATTTCTCTTCGTAAGTAATTGCGTTATCGCCGGTGTTGCTCGGGTCGTTGATGATGTTGGAAAGTAGTACAAACTGATGCGCATTGTTGAGAATGTACGGCTGATCCACCGTTCCCCAGGAAGCCGATGCGGTATTGCCGCCAAAAAGCGCAAGTTTCGACAACTCTTTTTTTGCGCTGTCAAAACAGGGCGTGTAACCGAAGCCTTCTGTGCTTTTCGAAAATACCCAGCTTGTTCCCAACTGCATGCTATCGGCATTATTTATCATTTCGTAATAGTGCAAACCGACAATATCTTCCGAAGGGCTGTCAGTCGCGCCCGACAGATTCATTGATTCTGTGCCGATGGCTTTTATGGAATAAGTGGTGTTGCTGTCGCTATTTGCGTAATAAAGGTTGTTGGCATCGGAGTCTTGCGCTCTGTTGCCGATGATTGCGCCGACAAAGCTGTTTGAGAAGTTCAGCTTGCCTATGTTGTATCCGTCAGACAGACCTCCTCCGTGATAGCCGACAAGCCCTCCTGAAGTACTCGAGGCTGTCAAGGTTCCGTTGTTGTAGACGGCGGAGATATCTCCGTAGTTTTCGCCGACAATGCCTCCGACCATGGCGGCGGCGTTTATGGCGCCGGTATTGAAGCTGTTTATTATTTTTGCGAATCTGTCGGTAAGTGAAGAACCATTTAAACCGACAATGCCGCCGACATTCCGTCCCAAAAGTCCGGCATTTATGGAGCCGTAGAAATGGCAACCCTCGATTACGCCATAATTGGATCCGACGATGCCGCCGACATTCTGTATGACACCTGTGCCGTATTGAAGGCTTACGCCGCTTGAACAATTCTCTATTCTTTTGCCTACGAAGCTGCCGGCTATGCTGCCCATATTGCTCATGGCAATAATGCTGCCACTTGTGATATTGATGTTACGCAGAGTTCCTGCCTCATCCTCTTCCGACACGGTAGTGCTTACGTTGCCAAAAAGCCCTACGCCATCTTCGTCCGACAAAACTATGCTCAAACCGCTGATTTCTTTGCCGCCACCGTCATATATGCCTGCAAATCTCTTGCCTTGCGAACCTATCGGCGAAAAGAAGTGCGCAGACATGTCCAAATCGGCTGTTTGCAAAAAATAGGTGTTTATGTATTCTTCTCCGTTGTTGACATTGTGGGAAAGCAGCGCCAGTTCTTGGGGGGTGGATATGGTATAGGCATTCGTTGAACTGTTGGCTTCATGAGGATTTTCAAGTGTCAATGCGGTCTCGGCGCCTATATTGTCGTTCCAAAACCCTTCGGCGGCAAAAACTGCCTGATTTGTTTGAATTCCGATAAAAAGCATCGACAATATAATGCCTGCAACAATCAGCAGACCGAATATCCCTTTGCGTTGCTTAACCATTTGCCCTCCAAAGATAGTACATAGCTATACCATTATACATTAAAGTATAGCACAGGGGGCGTTATTTTTTCAATAGATAATTAATAAATAATATATAAATAAGCATACAAATTCAATTTTTGTTTATCCGTTTATGGCAGAATTGTACGGAACCATACAAAAGCCCATGACATAGCTTTCGCTTGTGGGGATTTTGTATTGGGCAGACGGGCTCAATCCGCCGATATAACCGTCAATATTCACATAGACTCCGTCACTTTCGGGCAGCTCATGCTGATATCTCGCCGAATCTATCCGCCACTTCGGGTGCATCCTGACCTTGAGATTGAAGGGTTTTGCCAAAGCAAGGAAGAGCAAGCCTTCACATTTTGCGTTTCTAAGCAACGCAAAACGGGTGTCACAACGGTTGCCTGCTTCTTGCGGCTTGGTGTATTTGTGAGCAAAGTCCTCGGCTGTGGTGTTATGGATGCCTATTTGCGAAAATTCTTTCGAGTCGGGATAGTTGTCTTTGTTGCCCCTGCCATAATATGTTATGTCGGAGAACTCCTTGGGCATTTTTATTGTTTTGCCAAAGCACTTCAAAGGCGGCAGATTCTTACGGCGCGGATGCAACGTGGTATATACTTCCATCTTGCCGCCGGCAAAAAGCACATATAAATCTTGCGAAATATAGCTCAATTTGTCGCCGAAATAAAATTCGTTGTTTATTTGAATCTCGACGGCTTCGTCGTTGCCCTCTCGGAGCTTGTAAGAGAAGCTGATCGGCACGACGCTGACAACCTCGTCGACAACTCTTTCTCCGCCCGTCATAGGGCGCAAAATATTTGTCGAGAAACAGCCGGAGCCCATCCTTGCAGGGTCTGCCGCAAGGTATTCGGTGCCGTTTATGACATAACTTAGTATATTGCCGCTGTTTTTGTCGATACGCAAATAACCATTGTTGAATTGCGCCGTCAAAATGCCGTTTCTGTCGACAAGTTTGAGTTTTCCTTTTTCTGCCGTTTGCGTGTCGGGCAAAGACTGATTTATCATATGTTGTTCGACGGCTATGACATTGCCGTCTGAGTCGGTATATTCCACGTTGAGGAACATATCCCCCTGCACAAAACCAATAAAAACATCGTATTTTCTGCTTTTTTGCGGAGGTATATTAGCTGAAAGTTGCGTGCGGCTGATTTCTTTGCCGTCGATATATACTCTCAACATAATTTTTATGTCGGATATGTCTGTAAAATAGTTTTGGTTGAAAATCTCCAAAGTGCTGTTGTCAATCAAACTGGATACTATCGGGCGATAGGCATATTTCAAATCTTCCGCCGACGGGTGCGGAAGGCGATCGGAGCCGAAAAGTCCATCCTCGCAAAGCCAACCATCATTGATGTATCCATCTTCGCCGACATGCTTTTTGCCGTCAATTCTCACCGACTGATCAGCAAACTGCCAAACACAGCCGCCCAACATGCGTTCTGCCGAAGAAAAAAACCTCATATAATCTTTCAGTCCGCCTCTGCCGTTGCCGGCGGCATAAGCGTATTCGCAAAGAAATATCGGTTTTGCGCAAGTGCTCTCTTCTTTGTTCAATTTTTCTAGAACTGACGGCAACTCATCGATATTGCTGTTTTTTATTGATAGCACATCATAAGCTCTGCGCTTGGTGTTTATGACGCCTTCATATTGTATGGGCAAATCCGAAACCGTCTTTAGCCACTCATAGCAAGCATCTTGACAACGCTGACCGCCGCTGTCGCTGCCCAGCGACCACATTATGACCGACGGTTGGTTCTTGAAAGTATGAAAAAGTCTTTTTGTCCTGTCAAGGTACCGCTCAATCCACTTGCGTTTGTTGCTGATGAGGTTTGGACGGAAAAACGGCGAATACCAGGCGCCGTTGGTTTCGATTTCTGCCTCGGGTATCAAATAAATTCCGTAAATATCGCAAAGTTCGGCAAAAATCGGGTGCGGAGTATAGCCTGCCGTTTTTACGGCGTTTATGTTGTGTTGTTTCATCAAGCGTATGTCTTTGCTCATATCTTCGGCGGAAATATAGGCGCCGCCTTTCATATGCGTGTCTTGATAATTGACGCCTTTGATTTTTATGGCTTTGCCGTTGAACAAAAACACTCCGTTTTCGATCTTTGCTCGCTTGAAGCCGATATTTTTGCAGACACATTCCGTCACTGTATTGTCTTTTATTAAACTCAAATATAACTTGTATAGATGCGGAGCCTCGGCGTTATATTCCTTGAAGCTGTCCTCAAAGTCTATTTGACATGTCGACTGCGTTAGTCGAACAATTTTTTGAAAAACGCTCTCTCCGCCGTCTTCTAGAGTGATTTTGAGGCTGTGTCCTTCGAAGTTTTTTATTTCTGCGCTGACACTGACGGCATAACTGCCGGCATCGTCCGTGGGCTTTGTTTTGAAATCAAAGTCGTAGAGATAGGTTTTGTTGTTTTTTTGTAGAATGACATCTCTGAAAATGCCGCTAAGCCGAAAGGTGTTGTGACTTCCCAGGTAGCTGCCTGCGCTCCATTTTTGCACAAGCACGATTATTTCGTTGCTGCCCTCTTTCAAAAATCGGGAAATGTCAAACTCGGCGGTGTTGTGCGAGCCTTGGCTGTAACCGACAAAATTGCCGTTTATGAACAAATCAAAACAAGAGGATACTCCGAAAAAGCTCAAAATATAACTCTTTGTCAAATCCTTCAGGGAGATTGTTTTTCTGTATACTGCGGCGGTGTTGCGCGCGTCAAATGCTTTCAGTCTGCGCTTGGATGCGCCGTCATTGTATATGCCTACAGGTTGTTTTGTCGGAATACGGGGAGGATTACAGTTGAATTCATATCTTTCTTTCAAATATACGGGCGGTTCAAAACCGCGCAACTGCCAACAAGAAGGCACATCAATCGAAGAAAATTTCATACGGTCGGTATCAAACTTTTTTGGCGCGCCTTTGGGAAAAAAAGCAATTTGCCATTTGCCGTTCAGCGATACCAGTCTGTCACTCTTTTGGGCAAGTTCGATGGGTGACAAACCTTCAAGCTTGAGTCTGTTGGAAAAAGGCACAAAATATGAGCGCGCGGGCAACCTGTTTTGCTCAAAGATTTTTGTTCTCTTAAAATAACCATTTTTGGCATAATATGTCATAAAAGTAGCTCCCGCGTATCTACATAATTAATATTTATTCTAACACAAAAAACTATTAATAACAATAAAAAATATAATATAGGCGTTCTTAGTGTCATAAACCCAAATTGATTTTTTGTATATCTTTTTTTCTTCTGCGCTTGACAATGATAATAATGGTTCGTATAATGGCATTGAAGCAGAGTAGACAAGATGCGTTAAGTGTCGCAAAATGGGATGTTGTTTGCGGACGAAAGATGCGCTAAATCTGCGGTATCTTGTCGCGTCCGTTGCAAAAAGTTTACGCTTACAAAAAAAAATAAACTTTTTTGATGGACCTCTCCAAACTCGGGAGGTTTTTGTTATGTCCACAAAACGAATCACCATGATCGCTATGTTCGCGGCGATTTCTGTCGTGCTCAATATGTTTACGATTATTACCGGCGTAAAGTATTTCGCCATATCGTTTACATACATTCCGGCTTTTATTGCCGGCGCCTTAATGGGGCCGCTTTCGGGCTTCTTAGTGGCATTTTTGGGAGACCTAATTGCCGGTTTAATACGTCCACTAGGTCTGTACAATCCACTCATTGGCATTGCTTCGGGACTGTTGGGATTTATTCCCGGGCTGGTCTTTAAGTTACTAAAAACAAATGACTATATCAAACTTGCTTTGTCGGCTATTCTTTGCCTTGTCATTTGCACCGCAGGTCTGAACACCGTTGCATTGTATATTATGTTCGGCGGCGGAAAGACCTATTGGGGTTATCTTTCTGTACGTCTGCCCTTTCAGCTTGCAGTCCTCGTCATAAATCTTGCGACAATGATAATCATATGGAAACCTTTGCGCATGCTTGAGAGAAAGTTCTCTTTCAAATAAGCACGGGACGACCGAATTTTGTTTTTATAAAGGCTTTTATGTCGATAAGCTCCGTCATGGCGCATAGCGTGACATACATCGCAAAGCCCATCGGCAACGCCACAATAAGCGCAAATCCACGCATATAATGGCTCAATATGCCATACAGACTATACGAAAAATAACCGCACGGGAAGACAAAAAGCAACACCAATACCAGTATTCTCAAAAAATCCGCTCTATAGGCGGTTTTTTTGCGCAATGTCAACAAATTGAGTATTGATGACACTACCAAAGAAAGCATACTTGCCACGGCAACAGAGTATATCCCGATGAACTTCGGTAAAAAATAGATGCTGAAAACAAGTAATACCGTGCCTGCCATATAATTGAGGAAGGCTTTGAGTTCAAGACCTATGGAGTTCAGCGCCGACTGGGTCAGCTGATTTATACATATCGGGAGCATCATAAACGAGGCTACTTGTAAATATTTTCCCGAGACGCCGTCGTTGAAAATGAATAGCGTAAGCTCTTCGCCCAAGGCATAAAAGCACAGCATAAAGCCTCCGCTAATAAGCATTGCGAAGTTTATGCCGTTGTTAAGTTGACGATTTAGAGAACGGTAATCCTTTTTTGCGCCGTTTTCGCTCATCTCCGGCACAAGCACTATTGCCAGCGAAGAAATGATTGCGTTGGGGGCAAGTAGCAACGGCATCGCCATGCCTGCGATACGCCCGAAACTGGCAGTGGCTTCACCAACCGAAAACCCCGATTGCACCAGTCTTGCAGGCAACAAAATAGCCGTCATAGTCGAAATGAGTCCGCCAAACAGCCGCATTGCGGTGATGGGCATAGCCGGTTTGAATATTTCTTTTATTCTCGTAGGTTTCTCGAGTTTGCCGCCTTTGGCAAAAAACATTATCAATAATATTATTGCCACCAAAATATCCGATACGGTGAACGCCAGCGCAATGCCGTAATAACCGCTTAGCCCGCTGATAATTCCGCTGACGAATATTGCGCTGAAGATTATGCGGAACACCTCTTCGACGGTTTCGGTGATGCTGAATGAGGTGAACTGCTTGCTGCCCCAAAACCAGCCTCTGACAATGCTGTAAATGGTCGTAGACACAATTGCCGGCAGCATAATGACAACCATAGGCACTGTCTTTGGATCGGACATCAACCGCGGCAACAGCGGCTTGGCGAGCCACAACACCAGCGCCACGGCGGCAGCAATACAAACACCCATAATCAATGCCGAAGAAAACAATGAGAACTCGCCTTTGGTCTTGAGCGCTCTGCCCTCCGCTGTTTTTCTCGACAAAACAAGCGGTATGCCCGACGCCGAAAAACAAGCGAACAAATAAAACATAGAAATGCAAATCTGATACAGTCCTACGGTTTCGGCGCCCAGCGCCCTTGACAAATATATCTTGAAGAGGAAAGACAGCGCACGGGTAAATACGGAAAATACCGTCACCGTCGCCACTGCTTTTATTACTTTTTTGCTTCTTGCCATATATACAAATATATTAGTTAGGCAATGGGTTTATGTATTTTGTATATGGATGAGATTTATCCTCCCTCGTCGCACGGTCGCTTTGCACCCTATCGATTCACTACGCTTACGCTTCGGCGAAATGACAGAAGATTTTTGTCATACCGAGCGGTAGCCGAGGTATCTCATCCGCTTAACAAAAAAAAGCTGCCCTTCTATGGACAGCTTTTTCATTCATTCATTTTTTATTTCTTCTTCTTTTTCGGAAGTACCCTTTGTACATATTTGGGTTTTTCTTCCTTGTCGGTGAACTCGTCTTCCGTCAGCACATCTACTTTTTCGGTGGGCTTGATGGGTTCGACGACTATCGTCTTTTCGGTCTTGACAACATTTTCGCCTTTTACTTTCTTGGGATGCTTTTTGCGGAATTTCTTGACCAGCACTACGACTACGGTCATAATGATGACTATTCCGATAACGATTGTCGATACCAACAACCAAATGTCGCCTCTGTCGAAGATGCTATCCTTGTCTTTCTCTTCTTCTTTGGGATCTGTCGGTGTCGTGGGATCGCTGTCTTCTTCGTACATATGGAAGCGGTTGGCGCTAAGTTTTTGCGCGTCTTCGCTCAACAGATCGAAGGCAGCCTTTGCGGTGTTATAGTCCGCCGCTTCGACAGTCTCGAGTTTGACGTCGTCGATGACAAGCATTCCCTTTATCTTTTCGTCAGCAGCATTGCCTCCGAGGCCGAATGCCCATTTTACGCTCTTGGTTATGTCGTCTTCGTTGTAGATATACATCGAATATTCTGTATATTCATCAATCGTCTTGCCTGCAGTGCTGAGTTTTATGACGCTGTACTCGTCATTGTTGCCTTCGTACAGATATCTGAACTCGGCATATGTTCCCTCGGGAAGCATCGTCTTTGCTTTGAAGGTCAATTTGTAATAGGTCTTCGAGGACAGCACTCTCGAGTTTGTCAAGGTGTATTTTTGACCGTTGTTGACAAGATTCGACAACACCAGTGAGTTGTAACCGCTAATTTTAACAAAAGTCGCGAGGTCAAAGTCATCGGGCAGGAACGCTGTGAAGGGGTCGGGGTTGGTGGCGTTTGTCATGAGCGGATGAGTGTTCGATTTTATGTCGAGATACGAATATACGCCATAAAGTCTGTTGGCATCGACGGTTGCGCCGTCGGTAGCTCTTGCCCACGTATACGCATTCGGCGTATGTCCGCGGTAGAATCCTTCATTGTATTTGTCGCTCGAATCGAATTCCGTCGTAACGGTGTTCTCGGTGTAGGAGTCGAATGAGTCGGTGGTATAGCTGAGTACTTTGTAAGCAAAGTCATTGGAGTATACCATCTCGAAAGGCAGATGAACTTCGTTGCCGACATAATACTCGCCTTCCTTGTCGTCGGCGGTCTTGGCGGTCGACTTGTTGTCGTATTCATCCTTTGTCAGTGTGCGTACCTGCACGTTGTCAAAGAATATCACACCTTTGGACAGCGCGTTCGTGCCGTACATCTTTGTGGCTTCTGTCTCTGTGCCGGGGGTGCCTTTGTCATAGGGATTTCCCATCGTAAGTTGCAACTCTATGTTGGAGCTTTGGGCGCCTGTGGCGATATAAAAACGATATTGCACCCATTCGCCGTTTGTGTTGCGGTTTACGTAGCCGATATTCTCGTCTCTCGTCTCAAGCACTTCGCTGATATCTTCGAAACCTATGCTTGCTTTTGCGCCGTTCAGGGTCTTTACCCAAACGCTCATTTCATAAAAAGCGTTGGCGTTCAGCGCCTTGCTGACGGCAGTAACATTGGCTCTCATGAGATAGTTGCTCTCAATCATAAGCATTGTGTTGTAGGGGCTGACATAGCCTGAGCCTGCAAACATAGTATCTTTGTACATGCCTTCTTTGTAGGTCTTATAGTTTATGGTGCCAATATTGTATTCTCTTTTTGTGCCTTCATGTTTCGTGAACAACGCCGCTCCCGTCGTGACGGTGTTTGCGTAAGCGTCGGATTTTGTGCCGACTCCGTTGTCCGAAACTGCTCTGACAACAAAACTGCCTTTGGCTTTGCTGACGATTTCAAAGCGATAGTGCCATTCTTCTGCATCGCCCTCGCCTACTTCCTTATATTTAGCGTCGGAAGCCACATAACCGATATAAAGTTCATCTACATCTTCTTCGTCAACATCTATGGTGTTGACGATATAGATTTCGTAGCCTGTGGGTTTGTCGCCGTTTGCGTCTTCGACATGTTTCCAGGTCAAGAAAGGTTTTTCGGTGTCGCCGACTGTCAAGTTCTCTATTTTAAGCGCTGGCTTGTTGTAGCCGTTTGTGGTGATGGACGAAGCCGAGGGCAATGTCCAATTGCTGGTGGGCGCAATGCCTACAAGCTCGCCGCTTTCGTTGACTGCATCCTTCTTTATGTCGGCAAGGTTTATGGAGCCGAAGTTTGCGTTGGTTACGCTGTCGGAAGAGGAAGTCGCCGTATTGGAGAAGGCATGCGATTTTGTTTGATCGCCCGACTTTGTAGAGGCGTTGTATTCGCTGAATTTGATGACCTTCATCGTAATAGCAGATATTTGCAATGAGCCTTTGATATAAGATGAAGTGTCGAATCTGGTGCCGCTGCCAAGGGTGAACTTCAAGGACACAAGATTGTTCTTCAGAGTGTCGCCCTTTATATAGAATACCAGTTCCTGCCATTCTTCTTTGTTGAAGGTGGTAAAGGAAGATGCGCTTACCATGTCGTCGGCGCTGTCAGAGGCTTTTGACATCAACGCAAGCGTTGCGCCGAGGTTCGTGTCAATGCCGCTCGTCTTTGCCCAGAAGGACAATCTGTAACATGTGTTTGCAAGAATCTCACGGTTGCCGCGGAAATTCAGTATACCTGCGGTGTAGTCGAAGTTCTCCATCTTCAAAAGATTATAGAATTTCTCGACGCCGCCAATCTTTATGGGATAGGTCTCATCATCAACTATCGAATATGCAAGCTGCGCTTTGTCATCCTGCGCAACTCCCGATACAAGCGACTTCTCCCACAAATCGGCCTCTGCCAATGTCTCGTCGTCGGAGAGCTTTATGCTGCCTGTGGCTCCGATTAGTCCGCCAATGTCTGTGTTGCCGCTGAGTTCGTCTTCTGCGGTGAAGGGGCTGAGTTCTTGATAGTCCTTGCCTGCCAATGCTTGTTGGCTCTCACTTATTGTTATGTTATCAAAAATCGCGCCGCCCAACATAAGCGTGGTATAGTCGGCGTTTGAGCCTTCGCCGAACCAAAATTCGAGATTTACTTTTCTGTCGGAAAGCTGATTGCCGTTTATGTTGAATTCAAGTTGTTGCCACTCGCCGACTTTCGTCGTATCGGTCTTTATGGCGTCAAGGTCGCCTGCTCCGGTAACCTTGAATTGGGCATAGGGACGCAAATCATAGCTGTCCTCGCCGGTAACTACTGAGTTGGCGTCTCTCCACTGCCAATACTTTTGCATATAGTCATTGTATTTCTCGGTGTAATTCGCCGAATCGGTGTCATATTTTTTCCATTTTTTCAACAACGCATCAGCATCGTCATATACTTTTTTGTTGTCGTCAAAGGTCAACTTGTATTCCGCCGGAGTCTTTGTGCTTCCGGCAATGGTATTTTTGGCTTCGGCAGAAAGAGCGGCTATTGCCACTTTCTGCGCCTCAGAAAGCACATCTTCGGTAATTTCGCCAAGGGATATTCTTTTATAATTGTATTCCGCTTCGGCAGTTGTCATGGCTTCGCGCGCCGTATCGACAGCTTCCTGCGTCGGTCTGTCCTGCGTGGGCTCTGTGGGAAGTGTGCCTACGGAAGAGGTCGGAGGAGTGGGCAGATCCGTTGCCCACACATATACCCATACTTTTATGGTATAAAATGTATTCTTTCTTATGAGCAGTTGTTTGCTGCTTGTGAAACCTGCGCCGGAAAGGTCGTCATGGAATATCATAAGAGCCTTGTATTCAGGTAAGCTGCCTGCGGCGGCTTCTCTCTCGGCTGTCAAGCGGAAGATACCTTCATTCGACATAAAGTCGGCTCTGTCGGGAGCAACGAAGGTCGATTTGCTGTGATCGGCTTGGTAGCTGTTTATATATTTCTTGTCGCCTTCCTTGGTGGCGTCATATCTGTACATTTTTGACATGTCGACGATGCCGAGTAAGGGCTTGTCAACGGGGGGTTTATTGGCGGTAAGACCGCTTTTGCCTTCAATAAGGTTGTAATTGACTGCGTTGTTTGTGCTGTTGGAGCCGCTTCTGAAAGAATAAAAATAATCGGGTGAAGATGTCACAGAAAGCTCGCTCTGCTGTTCAAGATTCATATCGGGATAGAGCATCGTCGTCTTTTTGACGGTAGCGCTATCGGTAGCCGCGGCATATTGCTCGGCGGTGATTTCGGAACAAATTATGTTGTCAAAAAGCGCGGCGCCCTTGGTCAAATAGACGTTTTCGACGCTCTTGATTGTGGCAGGTCCATGTCCCAGCCATAACCGAACTTTTATGCTTCTGGCGGCATCATAGGTGCTGCCCTCAATATATACTTCGTAGGTGTCCCATTCTCCCTCGGTGTTTATGGACGAAAACTGCGCATATACGCCGCCGTCGATAATTATCCAAACGCCTTTCTTTGCTTTGTCGCCATCTGCGACATCGGTCAAATCGAGGTCGGTCAGCACGCTGACTTGCAACCTGTAGAATGTTTTTGATTTAAGTGTAAAATCAGAAGAATTCTTGTAATAGAGCGAACCGGCTGTCTTGGTCGAAGCAAGCAACAACGAATTGGTGTCTTGTAACTTGTTCGGATCGTCCTTTTCTTTCGGGGTGTTGGGGTCAATGCCGGGATAAGCCAACGTGTTGTTGATGCTGAACGCCTTCCGTTCTCTCTCGAACAAGGCTTTATCTTTCAAATCTACACCGCCGTGTACAACGCCGTCAGTGGCTTTTGTCAGTGAGCCTGAAGTGAGATCCCATCCGGTAACATTTTCTTTCGTGTATTTTTTGCTGCCGGTCGCATTTGTGACATTATAAAAAGTGCCGTTTGCTACAAGCTGGGTTCGGGTGACGATTTCGGCGGGGGTTTCCCCTTCTTTATCCGTCAAATCCGGTTCCTTGCAGGCAACCAGTCCCAAAGCCAATGTAAGCGCCACTAAGATAATGAGCATAGAGTAAATAAGTTTTTTCATTACTACCACCTGTCTATATTTTTGCTTTTTGAGTGCATTAAATAATCATAATAAATAATAACACACACCCCGAATAAATTCAACAATCTAATCCAACTATTTTTTTAATTATGATTTATCATCCTTAAATTTAACTGGAAATTTTTATTCCGAGAACTATTTACCTTTTATTTCCTGCAAGGAGCCTCAAATCATTTTTGTTTAAGATGTCAAAAAGTGTATGATATTTATAGCATCATTGAAAAAACGGAGGAAATATGAATACTTATGCTGAAAAGGTACTTGCAAATCTACGAATAAGGCATTCTACACAAAAAGAATACCTGCAAGCGGCAAGTGAGATTTTGGAATCTCTTTCGCTGGTTTGCGACAAGCACCCCGAATACGAAAGAGCAGGTATTTTGGAAAGATTCATTGAGCCTGACCGAATGATAACTTTCAGAGTCACTTGGGTGGACGACAGCAATCAAGTTCAAGTCAACACAGGTTATCGTGTGCAATATAATTGCGCCATAGGTCCTTACAAAGGCGGATTGCGCTTTCACCCTTCGGTCAACACTTCGATAATAAAGTTTCTCGGATTGGAACAAATCTTGAAAAACAGCTTGACAGGACAACCTATCGGCGGCGCAAAGGGCGGCAGCAACTTCGACCCCAAAGGCAAGACAGACGGCGAAATCATGCGTTTTTGTCATAGCTTTATGGGTGAACTTTGGCGCTATATCGGACCGGACACTGATGTGCCCGCAGGCGATATCGGCGTAGGCGCAAGAGAAATCGGCTACTTATACGGATATTATAAAAAAATGGTCAACGCAAACCTTTGTTCAATTACAGGAAGAGGCATTCCCTATGGAGGCTCCCTTGCAAGAACAGAAGCCACAGGCTACGGCTTGATATATTTTGTCAGAGAGATGCTCAAGGAGCGTGGCGAAACATTCTATGGAAAGAGAGTCGTAATCAGCGGTTCGGGAAATGTCGCCATTTATGCCAATGAGAAAGCCACAATGTTGGGCGCAAAAGTCGTTGCGATGAGCGATTCCACAGGTTATATCTATGACGAAAAAGGCATAAACCTTGAAGCCATCAAACAAATAAAAGAAAAGGACAGAAAGAGAATTTCCGAATACATCAAGCTCTTTCCCACGGCGCAGTTTGTGCCCGATTGCTCAAAAATATGGCAAGTGAAATGCGACATCGCCCTGCCCTGCGCCACCCAAAACGAGCTTGACTCACAAGGCTGCCGCGCATTGATAGCTAGCGGCGCAATAGCTGTCGGCGAAGGCGCAAATATGCCTACGACAACAGAAGGCGTGAAACTACTTCTCGATAACAATATCATGTTTGCTCCGGCAAAAGCCGCAAATGCAGGCGGAGTTGCCACCAGCGCGCTTGAAATGGCGCAGGCAAGCCAAAGAATGTATTGGTCTTTCGAGGATGTCGACAAAGAACTAAACAAAATAATGATAAACATATTTAAGCATTGCTCTACAGCCGCAAGACAATACTGCGTCGAGGGCAACTACGCCATAGGCGCCAACATCGCCGGATTCGAAAGAGTCGCCGATTCTATGATGGCGTTTGGAATATACTAAAAATATTCCGACCAGGCGCAAAGTCTTTGCTTCGCTCGACTTTGGTCGGGCTTGAAGGGAAAACCGCAGTCGCTAACGCTTTGTGCTTCTTTTCCCCTCTTCACTTCGTAAATTCACCCCTTTTCGAACGCTTCGGCAACTCCCCGTTGCCTAGCTGTAAAGGGGAAGAATTAAGGCGCATGTCCTTAATTCTTCAGTATTGTTCCGACCAGGCGCAAAGTCTTTGCTTCGCTCGACTTTGGTCGGGCTTTATAAGGATGAGATCCCTCCATTACAGTCGGGATGACAGTTATTATTTGTCATACCGAGCAAGCGACGCGTCAAGTGAAAGGCAAGGATGAGATCCCTCCATTACAGTCGGGATGACAGTAATTATTTGTCATACCGAGCGGTAGTCGAGGTATCTCATCCCTTTTTTTATATCTTAGAGAAAAACCTCACTTCAGTCGAAATGACATATTTTAAAATATCTATTCTGATTCTATTTCTGAATCTTTTTCGGAAACAACTTTATACGGTTTTTTAAATATCTTTTTGCGAAGCAAAAATACCACTGCGCCGCCTATCGGTACAAGAATGAAAAGCATATAAAGCCAGCGCAAATCAAAGCCTTTTTTTCCGTCATCAATGATGAGGTTTATGTCGGCATGGCTATATGGCAGATACACGCTTATCCAATCGTTGCCTTTGTCCAGTCGCAATTTTGTATAAACCGTTTGTCCGTTTTGTTTGGTCAGCGCCACTGCGGCTATTTCCTTATAGTTGGAATACGGCAAAGTGATTTTCAGTGGTTCTGCGTATTCTGTGAAAGCAATTTCTTTCAAATCGCTTGTCAAATATACATTTAGCGCCAGCACTCTATCTCCCTCGGGAAGTTGTGCAAGACGCAGTATCTCGGACTTATCGACCTCGGCAGTGTCGAACATCGCCAGCGAAATATTCATAGTCACGCTCTCTCCTTTTACGATAAAAGGCAAGCTGTTTTCATTATAGTTTTCTACCGTTACCGAGCCGACATATTCGGTATTTATGGCACGGATAATGAAGTTCTTTTTTGCTTCGGAACAGGCATTTAGGGTTGCCATAAGCGCATTATAGGCATCCATAACTGCCGTTTGTTCGGCATCTGAATCCAAATCAAGCAACTGCCAAGCGACATACTTGTGTCGCAAATCTTCGATCAACTCGGGAGCATATTCTGCCTCTTTTTTCATATAGTCTTCTGCGGCGTTTATGGTAATTACTTTGCTTAAATCCTTGTCTATTTTCGTCACTCTTCCTACGTGTCTGTTGCCTACGCCGTCTATCGCCTCAATGAAATATTCGCCTTTTGTCGCCAACAATCCGCCGTAAAATACCAGTTCATTGTTGAACTGGTTGGATTCGTTTATGGTCTCTTCTTCTCCGTCAATAAGACGGTATGTTCTGACATAGCTCAAACCTGAGTTGGCGCTTCTGTCTGCGCCGTACTCATTGGCGCGGACCATAAATTCAAAATAATATCCATTGTCTTGAAAAGCCGGACTGTCCAGCAGAGAAATATGAGGTTTTGAACTGTCTATGTTTGTGCAGTACAAGAAACCGCCGCTTTCCGTCAAAGTCTCTTCTCCGCTCTTATATTCAACGGTAAACACATATGCCGACCATTCGTATGCTGTCACCTCAAAAGTGCCTGTGCGGTAACCTTGCGGACTGTAGTTTTCGGAAAAAGTGATATCTTCGCCGGGTATCAATTCGACATTATTCAATTCATTGCCCTGCTTGTCCTTTGCAAAAGGGTTGATAATCTTGTCGTCATCGTCTAGTTGAATATCCTCGGTGCTCATGGAAACTTGGTATGCCGAATAAATAATTTTTTGAATGGGCAAAAAAGCATTGTCGGTGACGGTGACAATATATACGCAACCTTCCGTGGTGTTATAATAATACTTCAAAGGTTTTTTGAGCCGCCAAGAGCTTATGGAGTATTCGCCTGCGGCATAAGCCGTCTTTTGCACCGAAAAACTTGCCGCAAGCGTGCATAATAACAATACTAATATGATAATAAATAATAAGCCAAATCTTCTTGCGCTGTTTTTCATTGCGTCCCTTTCTTTGTTAGTCTTTTGCTTTCGCCGCGGTTTTAGTCTTTGTAAAGTCCGCCCTTCTTTATTTTTTGCGTTGTCGCTCTCCAACCTCTTATGTCGCCTGTTGCGCCCTTGCGGCGTCTGGGGTTGAGCCAGAACAGAACAATGACACCCAGCACCATTATGACGACCAAGGCTACTACAGGTATTATCCAGTATGAGAAGTCATTGGAACTGAACGCAACTTCGCCGGAGGAATCGGTATAGAATGTATAATATTCTCCCTCACGAATGAAGTTTATTTGGCGGTCACCTAAGTCGCCCAGTCCGACAACATTTAGGTTCTTGACATTCAAATACTCGTCGGGAATCTTCAGATATACCTTTACTTTCGCATCAAGCGTTCTCGGTTGTCCATTTTCTTTTATGATGAAGGACTGTACCGTTGCTTTCTGTCCCAAAAGATTGGTAAAGATATTTTCTTTGTTGCTTTCGGAATCAATCTCTTTGAATTCTACGCTCAAGCCCGATGTAAAGCCTTCATTAGTGGTTATGAAAGATTGTGACTTGTTGTCGATAATCTTTTTCTCGTATATCTCGACAGTTCCTGCAAAATACGGCTTTGCGACATAGTAGTTCTGCGCGCTAAGACCGGAAATGGTATAGGAAGTTATTTCGATCTTGTGCGTACCGACATTTGTTACACCGCCTGCCGTCCTTGCGCGTATATCAAGCTTTACTTCGTCTCCTAAGGATACACCTTTCATTTTTGCAACAATAGAGATTGTTTCCACACCGTCAAATATCTTGTTCTGTACTTCGATATTTTCCAGTGTTATTTCTCTTTTTTGGATTTTGAACATAGCCGAGATATGTCTGGGAGCATAGTTCGGATCGTTGAAGTATACGACAATATTATATGTGCCGGCATTCGGGGGCAACGTCTTGCCATATCCTTGATAGTCTATCCAATATGCCACATCGGCAGGCTTTGTGGTAATAATCGGAGGTACAACCTGCTCGCCGTAAATTTGACGCTCAAGCGTCTTCGAATCGATCCTTATGTCCTCGATTTCTCCGAGATTTATGTCATAGTTGATGACGGCGCTGCCGTAATAGTTATCATGCTGTATAACTGCGGTTACTCTGTAATCGCCGATATTTGCAGGCGGGTTTTTTCCGTGATCAACAATTTTTTCGTCGTCGCTTTTTGGTATAGAGAAATAATTCAAGGCAATTGCTTGGTTTATATGTACTCCCATCGGCGAAAACAGATCGCCCTCGACTATGTCCGCTTCATTGACCAATGCGATGGCATCCAGTGACTTCTTATAGGTGGTATAGTACTTTTCTATTCTTTGCCCGTTCTGCACGAATTCCAATCTCACTTCCTTCTTCAGCACCGTTATGTTGAATTCAAAAATGTTTTCGGGATGGTCGAAGTTTTTGGCGGTCACCCAAACTCTGTATTTGTAGCTGCCTGCCGCTATTATTTGTCCCAAACAATCCATGTCATGACTTACGGTCAGGTTGCCCGGGTTGGTTGTGAAGATGGGCAAAGTAATCGGTGTGCCATATATATAGGTAACATTCTTTACGGAAATCGTCGCTATTGCAGGTGAAACATCGACTTCTATTTTCGTATAGAAAATATTATGGTTGGCGCTGTCGGTCGGAGTGAACACGATGTCGACAAAATAAGTGCCTGCATCGCCCAACACAAGACCGGCGTTTACATAGCTGAAGCTGCCGCCGACATAGCCCTCTATTCCGGCATAACTCGCCATTCCGAAGCCTTCATACGGACTGCTGTTCAGCGTAGAAAATGCAAGACTTTGTCCGTAGCCTATGTCGGTAGGTTTGGGCAGAGTAAAGCTGTCCATAGATGCTTTTGTGATTATGAAGGTAGCAACATTTGATTTTTCGAGAACAGGCGCTCCTTTCAAATCTATGCCCAACTGATGGTTGTCGCTGAGTACCTTTACGCGGATTTCGTAAGAGCCTGCGTTTATGGGGTTTACTTCTATTCCCTGACGAATAAAGGTTATTTCCCACTCAACCTGGCTGTCGCTTACATAGGTCACTTCGTTCTTTTTGTTGGTGCCATCAAATACCGACATAAGATTGGTGAACAAAATCTCTGCATTGGCGCGTAGCACCGTCACTTCGACATTGTCTATTCTCAAAGGCGCAAAGTTCTTGTTGTAGGGTGTGAACAGCAACGATGTTGTCTGTCTGCCTGCATCGGGTTGTTGCGTGGGTGTCATAAATACATATTTGCCTAGCGCTTCGAGAGATTCGCCGTAGGTCACCTTGCCGCCGTTTATTTTGGCGTCTTTGTAGCTTTGGCTATATACTATATCGGATATGGTAGGTCTTTCACGCAACGTCAAGTTGGCTTGCAATACCTTGAAGCTGACCTCTACATAAGCGTAGTTGCCTGCTCTTATGGTGTAGTTGTTGTTAAGAATTTCGATACGCGCGGTATAATCTCCGGCTTCGGTAGGTACTATCGGAGAACGGTTATAGGTGGCGCTGTAATAAGTTATGGTGGGTACCAAATCGAACTCCACAGTCTGCGGCACAAGCGGATTTACGCTGCCGAAGTTTTGGATCATTCCCGACACCGTCACTGTCGCCGCTTTCTTCTCTATGCGGAAAGTCAATAGCTTTTGACCTGCAAAGTATGCATTGTTGGTGACCGTAACTCTTGCGTCATAATATCCTGCCTGCGAAGGCATCGTTTCGTTATAGCCGGAAATATCTTCGTTTATGCCCTTGAATTCAATGGTAAAATTGTTCTGCGGAATATTTCCGTAGTTGCCCGACAATATAACATTCGGTTTGGAAATGGCGTCGCCATAGATTCCCGATGTATGCGAAAGTGTGATATCCTCTGAAATATCCGCCTTATCGACGATGAAAGTCACTGTCTTTTTGCCGTAGTACATGACATCTATGATTTCAATAATGACAGTATAGATGCCGACTTCGGCGCCGTCGACGAGTTCTCCTGCTTCATTCAGCACCGTCAAGAAGTAGTTTTCTTCAAACAAAGGATGCAGCGTAAACGCTGTCGTTATGCCAATATCGCTTACACCAATAGGCAGAGCGTCATATCTCTTCTCGCTGCGCTCTATTTCGATATTCGTTTCGTTGACTTGATTGAAACAGCTTATGGTTACGTCGCCTTCGACTGTATTGTAGTTTTGGGAGACAAATCTGTATCTGCCGCTCAAAGTCGGAGTAGCTGAAAGCGTACTCATCCCCGTCATCGATACGGTTTCCTTGACGGTGAGAATAGTATCCAAATCTGTGTAGCCGTCTACGCTTATGAGACTGAACTGCCCGTTGACAGCAACGGCGCTGTTGTGCTGGTTCAGCATGACGGCATTGAAAATTGCATCCCGCAAAGTTTGACCATAAAAAGCTTTGACCGTCACCGATTGTACCGACGGTGTCGTTTTGCTGATTGTGACATTTACTTCGCCTTCAACGATATTATAGACCGAGTCATTCTCGGGATAGAAACGGTATTTGACGGGTTTGCCTACCTCGGGCAATATTCCTTCATCGACAAAGTTCAGCACACCGGGAGTGGCTCCTGCGGGCGTGTTGGCAAAATATAAGTTATAATTCGTCAAATCCTGTCCGTAATAAATCGTCTTGCCTGCCTCTTTGACAGTGCTTTGAACGGCGCCGATAACGGGGTCTTGCCCGATAACTCTCACCGTTGCGGTAAATATGACATTCGAGAAGTTGTTGGAAGCAAAGGGTTTGAAGGACAGCTCAACTTCGCGGTAGTTTGCTTGCGTCATAACCGTGGTGGGACGAGTGAAAGCAAAAGTGCCTGCAATAAGCGTCGCCGTACCCGTCACGAGTTTGCCGCCAATAAATTCTCCCGTACCTTTGATGTAGGCAAAACCGCCTTGAATTTCGGAATAGCCCAACGGGTCATTTATTCTTATGTCGGTAAGTTTGGGAGCTGATATGACAGGCATTCCCACAATAATTGTCAGTCTGCTTGCCCATTCTGCGCTGCCTTTGTAGTTCTTGTCGGATATCTCGGCAGTGATGACATATTCGCCTCTTTCTCTGGGGGCAGATTTTGAGCGGTTGTAGAAAATATCTATCAATACATTCTCGCCGCTGTCAATATATGCATTTATGGCGTGAGGTTGTTGATTGTATTGTACAGTGGTGGCGCCGTAAAAAACTATTTCGGAACTCAAGTCCTTTTGGACTATCGTCACCTGCGCCGTTCCGTGAATCTCTTTCAAGTTGTGTGAATCGGTAGGCGTAAATTTATACATGACATTATGCACGCCGACTTCGAGGTTCATGGTGTTCTCGACAAGGCGGTAACTACCCGTCTTGATTTCGCCGTTAAATATCACTTCGCCGCCGACAAACACCGCGTCATTGCCGTCATCGGTATAAATCAAGGGCGACACCGCCGGGTTTATGCGAATGACAGGAGCGGCTTTTTCTATGGTGTAGGTGAATTCCGCCGTGCCGGTATAGTTGTTGTCTTCAATGGTGACTACCATCAAATAACTGCCGACATCAACAGGCTCGACAGCAGTAAATTCTTCCACCGCCGCATCAAAGAACCGCACACCTCTTTTCAAGGAATACAGAGCGCTCGGAATGACCTTGACGGAATTTATGTCCATCGTAAGCTGCGCGCGCGGCAGACCCGTATATGTGTATTTGAAGTCGCCGTTATAGCTCAAACTGACCTGCGCTTTGTTGATTATCAGCGTACTGTCTTCAAACGACGCCGAATAACCGTTGTTGAGGTTTGCGGGGAAATTTATGAGAATCTTATACATGCCTGCGCCTGTGGGTTGAACATCTGTTATGTCGCCGAGCTCGTCTTCAAATATCGGTTGATATCTTACTGTTGAACTGGCTGTTGATGGCAGATATTCCACAATGACAGGAGGTCTTGTGCCGTAGGTCTGCAAATTGTTGACTATGTTCAGTTGTGATATGGTAATAGTCAAAGTGCCGGCTGTCTTTGCTTTGTAGTTTGTGTCTCTTATTTCGAGAATTACGTTATAGATGCCGACATCTCTGGGAGCGTCCGCCAAAGCGACATTGGCGTTTGTGGAGAAGGTTTGCGCTATCAGAACTTTTATGACATTGCCCGAAAGGTCCTGCGCTGTGGCGCGCAAACTGATTATGCCGCTGTTGTATGCCTGAACGCGGCTGGTATTATCGATAATAATAGTTGCGTTGGCTTGGTTGATAACATATTCTTCTTGTATCATACCTTCATAATTCGCATCATTGATTCTGGCTGTCACTTGATATTTTCCGGCATTGACAGGCACTACGTTATTATAGGTATTGAAAACAATTTCTACATTCAGCGGTCTGTCGAGGGGCGTTAGTTCGTTGCCCGGCAGACCAAGATCAACATAGTACCAAGAATCGCCGTCAGTCCTCTTGACGATGCCTGTAAGGTATGTCGGATTCTTCGCAACACCTGAATAAGTGTGTTCGAGGTTGCTTAGGGTTATGGAGGATTTTGCCTTCTTTATGTTTATGGTGATAGTGATATCAGTTGATTCATAATTTGTGCTGTCTGTAGGTGTGAAGGTGATGGCATAAGGTCTGTCACCTACTCCGTCAGGCGGAGGGGGCACACCGTCCTTGAAGCTGAAGGTGCCGGTTACTTGCTGATAGGTCACCGGGTGCTGCATTTTGCCACCGCTCAAATTTACGCCGGACATATCCATCATATATTCTACGGTGCTCGAAAGCGGCGCAGTGTTCAGCGACGGACGGGCTTTTTGTATGGTTAGTGTCTGCTCGAACAAGCCTTGATAGTCGGGATTGTCGATTTGGACTGTCATTGTGTATTGTCCGGCTGCCGTGAATGCGTTCATGGCAACAACGGAGTTTTGGCTGTTCTTGTAAGTGTAAATGACATTAAAGCTGTTGTCCTCTACTCTGCTGCCGCCGATATTTTTGAATATTCTTACAGCAGGGTTACGGAAGACATTGCCATAGGTCTTCTTGATGAAGCCCTCTTCGTCAACTTCCGACAAATCGGTATTCGTCTCGATTTCGGCAGCCGCCTTATTTACGATGACATTTATGTTCAGGGCGGTGACAATTCTTATGTTGTCCTCGTCGTCGGGTACAAAACGGAATACAACGCTTTGTGTTCCTGCGCGCATCTGCTTGCCTTTCGTGTCGATATATTCAAGTCTGCCGGTTATGGCAAGACCGTTTACGACGGGGTTAATGACCACGCCGTCTATTTCTTTTATTTCGGCAATAATGTATTGGGGCAAATCTCCAGGTACCTTATCAAAGCCCTCTATCGTAAGTTCGGCGGCTATTTGTCCATATGTTAACTCGCTGACTTGCAGATTGTTGAAAGTAGGAGTGCCTTTTACGACGTTTATGTTCGTGCGCCAAGTAGCGATATTGAAGTTTATTAAATCCTCGGGTACGAAGGTAACATACGGCGCAGTGCTGCCGGTATATCTGCCTGCCTCCAAAACGGTTGCCTTCATTTCTGCAACAAAAGCCGCCACTGTCTCAATCGCAGCATTGTGAGGTCTTGTGGCTAGGATGAATTCTCCCGCAATGACTCTCTCCTCTTTGCTTTCGAGGTCTTGGTTCATCACGCGATATTTGTATTTTGCGACATATCCGTCGCTTTTTGCCAGGTTTATTTGGCTAAGCGGTTGTCCGTAGGCAAGATGTCCGCTTATGGTGGTATTGTTGATGACGGTAGGGAAATTTATGGAATAGTTGTCTCCGTTGGCTTCATCGGCATTTCCTTTCTTTATGGTAAGCGTTGTCACTGCCTCGCCAATATAGTTGCCCGTGATGTCGCCATATTCATTTATGCTGTTTACGATAACTTTTACTTCATAGACACCGGAATTTATCGGACGGCTGTCTATCCATTGATTGTTGACGAAATATTGATAGCTCCAATCGGATACGGGAATATACTGGTTACCGAACGGGGTTACGAGATATGCTTCGGCAATAGGGTCAAAATCATTTTGGTAATAGCAAACTGCTGGTGTAGGCATGACAAGTACCGGTTGACGGTTTATGATAAATTTCAGATCGGTGCCTTCCGTGGTTTTTTGGTTGTCATAATTGCAGATAGCAAGATCGGTACGCACTCTTACTTCGTAAACTCCGGCATCTGAGGGCGCTTTTGTGGTGTACGCGCTGTCGGGCTGCCCTTGCATCTTATATTCATAAATAATTTGCTGGTTGCCGGGATTGGTTATGGCGCTGGCATACCTGACAACATCCCTTTGGAAGGTATAACTGAATGTCGATTCCACGAATGATATTTGGAGATTTGTGGAATAATGAACAAACAGCGTGGTGTTGTAGGTCATTACGTTGTAGTTGTTGGCATATTGCTCGTTCGGCGAGAAAGTCACGGCTATGTCCTTGCTGCCGACAGAAGGGCGGAGATATGCCTGCGTTGTTTCGACGGGATAGACAATCTTGAACGAACCCGACACCTTTCCGTCTGAGGAAGAGCCACTGCTGTAGAGCGTATCCGGATTTTCGGGATCGGTGTTGCTGCAACGTATGATGGCGCTGCTCATGGCGTTTTCGTAATAAATGCTTTGAACCTCAAGTCCGGTAACAAACGGATCGGCTTTCTTTATGGTGAAGGCTCCGCTTGCATAACCGAAATAATTGACGTCTATGATTTCGCATTTATAAAAATATGCGCCGGCGTTTGTAAATAACGACTGCGAGTCAAAAGGCTGTTCTGCCGTTTGCTTGTAATAAGTCAGTATTTCGATGCCCGAATATGTTGTGGTGGGCTGTTCGATACCTTTCGGCGTGCCGTCATATACAGTTTCGGTCGCACCTAACGTAATAGGCAATTGTTGTTTATAGACAAAATAGAATTTGAGGTTTTCCATGTCTTCAAGAAACTCATCAGTCAAAACTATTGCCATCTGTTGCGAAAAGTCCGGAACCGAAAGTTTGACCTCGGTATTGGTCTTTTCGGTGAAGTGACCATAATTGCCGGAGGCGAAATCGCCATAATCGACAAAAGTGCAGACATATGCCCTCTTGCCGCTGTTGTAATATTGGAACAGGCGGTATTGACTGCTCTTTTTTACCGAAAGCTGAAGGTATGCGAGGTCGCCCCTTCGATAGGGTCTTGAAGCTGTCTTTTTGAAGTCCTTGTCCGTCTCACTTTTGTAGATACCCAACTCTGAGGTTCCCAGCATTGTCACGGCAGAGGTGTTGGCTGCCGCCGACAATCTGTCTCCCAAAGTAAAGAACACCTCAAGAAAATAGTCGGTGCAGTCGATTTTTATGTTGGAGTAGGTCACAACCGAACTTATGTTGCCGACATAGTCATAAGCGACAATTCTCAATGTATAGATTTTTTGGCGCTCACTGCCCGGCATCGGGAAGAAAAGTGTGACATCTCTGTTTGTGGAATTTATGGTGATGTTATCGACAAGTACTTTTCTTGTCGACGAGGTCGTAGGATTCTGGCCGTCTGTTGTATAATACATTCTTTGGGTCGATCCGTTGCCGGTAATAAAACTCGCGGGAGACATTTGTACTTTTATGTAAACGCCTCTCGTTGCGGGCGAACCTTCCTGGAAACCCTTGCTGTACCACTTCTGGACACTAAAATAGTCGGTCAAGAATGGATCACTTTCATTTATTTCCGGATCCTCCGGCGCCGAGGCATCGCCTCTGAGATTAACCTTGTGTCCGATTCTGTTCAAGCCTATGGAATACCCTTCTTGGAATTTTCGCAAGAAAGGCTGCAATTCAAGCGATGATATGACGCCGGGCGGTATATCCAACACACGGAATCTTGCCACCTGTCCTGTGATGTCAAAATTCTCGTCGATGATGCGTTCGAGATACATGGAATCATAATTCCATTCAATAGTCGATATCTGCATCAAGTTGGCGCCGCCGCCTTCTTGGAAGAAAAAGGTTCTGAATTCGTTCTTCAGCGTAATCTCCTGTTCTTCCATCGTAACCAGAAACTTTTCCGGCGTTGCTTCGTCGTAAGACATGATGAGATTTTCGTTTTGATAACGCAGGTTTGTTTTTATTTCGAAAACATCCATGGGCTTCAAGAAGTCTCTAGCGCAGTTTGCATCGCGGTTGGGGCCGTCCACAATGGTAATATCGCCGAAGTTGCTGGCGGCAGTGCGGAACTGCAACCCATTATTCATAACAATTTCTACTTTTATATAAATTTGAGAAAAATTCACACCGACTCCCGATGAAACATAATCCTCTTCTCCGCCGAACAAACCACCGCTATCGCCGTATGCAAGCGATTGCTGCTTGAAGTTATAGAAATCGAGTTTAATTGCTGCTGATGCACCGATATCATTCATAACAACCGTTCCGGTATTTCTTGTGGCATTTAAGGTTGTCCCATTGGCGGTCTTAGAGATGTTGTTGTCGTCGGAAGGATTGCCTACCGGCATCCAAGTCAGCGTAACATCACAAGAGTCCGCCGAACTGTCAACATTAGATGCAGAATAATACGCATTCGCCGTCACAGTCAGCATTGGGTCTTTTATCGCGGCAATAAGACTTGACGAAATACCTATTCTTGTTGTAAGAAGGAAGTCAGCTTCAAGTGTTTTTGGATAGCTAACATATACTAAGTTTGTTCCTTCATTTTTTATTTGTCCGGAGGACGATGTTTTTGCGGAGCCGAACCAACCGGCTTTGCCTTTATTGGCGGAAATTTTGCCTGCTATGTAGAAATCATGAGGAGTTGTTTGTGTAATATTCTTATCTACTTGGCCTCCCTCGCTTGCGCCGCTTCCAGATTGCGAATTGGCAGTCACCCCCGTCAAGCGCAGTTGATTGTCGCCGTAGACCAAACCGTTGCCGCTGGATAGCATCGTCGTGCTTGTGGAGGTCAACGCTTGAGTGGGACTTTCGGATTTCGTCAGCGCCGCCGACATTGCGATAAAAGAGCCCAACGCTAAAATGATAATAAGCAAAAACAGCTTGGCAAAAACCTTTGGTGCTTTTTTTGATTTGCCTATAAACATAATATC
>CAYJBS010000015.1:0-31035 GCA_964368435.1 uncultured Christensenella sp.
TTTTTATATTTTCTATTATGCAGTTGTCAAGGTGCAAAGTTCTTTTCTCTATCCGCAGCGAAAGCTTTGGATGTGGTAGGCTGAAGTGGGCTCGAACCACCGACCTCGTGCTTATCAGGCACGCGCTCTAACCTGCTGAGCTACCAGCCTATATGCGGCGCAGTCTGTTGCGGAAGGCTGTGGTGGAGATGAGCGGGATCGAACCGCTGACCCCCTGCTTGCAAGGCAGGTGCTCTCCCAGCTGAGCTACACCCCCTTGGAACCTTCCCGTTTAGAGTGCTTGAATATCATATCATCTAAAAATAGTGTTGTCAATTATTTAGCGCACTTTTTAAGCAAATAAAAAAATATTAGACAGTAGAAAAAACGCCTATTATTTATTTATCCTTATATATGGAGATTGCCGCCTTTCGTTACGTAATTGCAATCAAGTTTTTCTCTCTGAAGCGGCACAATCGAGAACAATACTATATTTCGTACGACTAAAATCTGCTTTCGGGGTCTTGGTTCAGCTTGTCGAGGGCAATCGCCATCATCAACAGTTTCAAGATGTTGCTGCCCTCGACGACTCTCACCTTGTAATATCCCGGCGACTGCAAGTCGTTTATGACATTGGCGGCGAGCAAAGGCTTGTTTTGGGCGGCGGTCTTTTCGTAAATATCATATCTGTATTCCGTCGCTTGTCCATATATCATATACTCCGGCGATTTCCTGCGCATGCCCTTGTTCAAGTTTGTTTCTGTATCCTCCGGCTTGTTGTCGCTTATGCTAAAGCCTTCAGCCGTGCGAAGTACGCAAACAGAAGCTGCGTCGACAACCGCCACTGTCGCCTTGCCTCTTTCGAATATGATTTGACCGACTTGCGTCCCGTCTTTTCCATAAAGATAATATCCTTTTATGAGCTTGGCTACCTTAACAAAAAAGCCGTCGGCAGATATGGCGTAATCTTCGACTTCCTTAAATAATGCTTTTTTTACTTTAAATATCATAAAGACTCCTATTTTGCGACTACAATAATATTATCACCAATACAGACTCAAGTCAATTGCATCATATAAAACGGCGTTTTATATTTGGTAATTGTATTTTTGTAAGATAGGTGCTATAATTCCGTTATTGCACGCTAGGAGATTAACTTGGAATTACTTATACAAAACATCGAGAATCATTTCAATGAAAGTTGGCAAACTGTGCTCGACAAAGGCATTGCCTTGCTGCTCAGTCCTCTTTCCATTATCGAAATAATGTATTTCTACTATTTTTATTTAAATACGCACTTGTCGCGAGACATCCTGATGTTTCGTCTTGCCGAAATGCAAATTCATGAAATATCTGCCGTTCTTTCGCAGATAAAAAATGAAATTTCCGATTTTCTTTTGTCAAAAACCTAAAATATGCGTGATTTTGCTATCTCTCGACATATTCTTCATGATTTTATTAATATTTTACAAAATTCTTTCAAAAATGCTATTGTACTTTGAAAACCACTATGCTATAATTGACATATTAAACAAATAATCAACAAAAAGGAGTAAAATTATGGAGAAAATGAATGTTGCGCTTGCCGACAGCAATATATCTTTATTGCTTGATGCAAAAAACTATTTCGATGACGACAACGAAATCAACCTTATTGCAGCGTTGTCCAATATCCAGTTGCTGAAGTCAATAAACCACATTGATGTGCTGATAGTAGACTTGTCGCTATCCACAAACGAGTGTTCTATTGACGACTGTTGCTGTCACTTTTCCAAGAAACCCGCTTTAGTTGTTACTGTTGAAGAAAAAGCACAGGATTCCTTGGAAAAAACCATGCGTTACGGCGCTCGGCTTATGCTGTGCAAGCCTTATTCCATGGACGATTTGCGCGCAAAGCTGTTGTCCCTTAAATCGGGACCCAGTTCTTTCCGTATGCGTCTGAACGAAAACAAAATGCTTGACGAAAAGCTGTCGAATATTTTCATTCGTTCCGGAATACCTCCTCACATAAAAGGCTATCAGTTTTTGAGAGAGGCAGTAAAATTGTCAGTCTCAAAACCTGATATGATCAATAATATCACCAAGAAACTGTACCCCTCTATCGCCGACCAGTTCAACACTACTGCCAGCAAAGTAGAGAGGGCAATCCGCCACGCCATAGAAGTGGCATGGAGCCGCGGCAAAATCGAAAACATAAACGCCATCTTCGGCATAAAGATTTATTCGAAGGGGGAAAAGCCAACAAATGGCGAGTTGATTGCGCTGATAGCCGATAAGCTTATGATAGAGTGCGGCTGATTACATAAAACTATTATCTAACGAGTATCGGGACGTCTCATCCGCATGAAAAAACGGATGAGATGCCTCCTTGAAATGGTATGCTATCCGAGCCTTTCGAAAGAACCGTCTCCCTTGCGCACGATTTGTACAACCTTGTTTTCGGGCATTTGGTTGTGCTCTGTCTTACGCATATCATAAGGTTTGATGGCGCAGCCGTTTACGCCGCGGATTTCGCCCTTGAGGAAGAAGCTGTACGCTTTGTCCTCTGCGATAATAATGTGGTCAACGAGTTCGATATCAATGCCCCTGAGCATATGTTTGAGTTCTATCGTAAGCGCAATATCCGAATCGCTGGGATAAACAATGCCTGACGGATGGTTGTGCGCAATGATGAGGTTTACGGCTTTGTAACGCAAAGCTATATCCATAATCGAACGCGGACTCAAAAGAACCGACGACAACTCGGCGACGCCTGTTTCAACAACCGCCGCTATGCGCTGTTTGGCATTCATACATATGACATAAAGGCTTTCCATGTCACGGTATTGAAGGTTTGCTTCTATCAGTGGCAGTATATCGTCAATGTTCAAAATGGGGTTTCTTTTTTCGCATTTACATTTTTTGTATTCGCGAAAGAGTTGCGGAATAAGATTAAGGAGTATTGCGGCGTTTTTTGTCATACCCTTGACTTCGAATAAATCCTCGACAGAGGCGTCAAGAATACTCGACAGGTTGCCAAATTTCTGCATCAGATTATGTGCAATCAGATTGGTGTCTTTGTATGGAATTCCGAAAAATAACAACAGCTCGATAACTTCATGTTCAGCAAACTTATCGAGACCTATGTTTAGCATTTTTTCCTTCACACGTTCTCTGTGTCCCTGATGTTAAACTATCACTTATGCACCTTGTTTATCATATTTTCCGCTTATTAATTATACAAGGGTTTCATATGAATTGCAACAACAAATGGAAAATAATGGCAATTTCCGAACATCTGTTTGTTTTTAATAAAAAGCCTTGCCGCCTTTATATTGACCTTTCGCGCCTAAATTCAGCTCAATTTCAAGTAATCTGTTATATTTCGACATTCTTTCACTACGCGACAGCGAACCGGTCTTGATTTGGTCGGTACCCAATCCGACGGAAAGGTCGGCAATAATACTGTCTTCGGTTTCGCCCGAACGGTGAGACATTATTGTGGTAAATCCGGCTTTTTTCGCCATCTTTATTGCGCTTATGGTTTCGCTCAACGTACCTATTTGGTTGGGCTTTATCAGAATAGAATTTGCCGCCTTAAGCTGTATACCCTTTTTTAGTCTTTGGGTATTAGTCACGAAAAGATCATCGCCGACAAGTTGCACTTTTTTCCCTAGCCGGCTATTTAAAGCCTGCCAAAGCTGCCAGTCTTCTTCGTTGGCGCCGTCCTCAATCGATATTATTGGATAATTGCTTATCATTCCTTCCCAATAATCCACCATTGCTTCCTTGGACATCTTGACTTTTGATTTGGGCAGCAAATAATCGCCGCCGGGCGTAATCCATTCGGTAGTTGCTGCATCGAGAGCAAATTTTATGTCATCGGTATAACCGACTGCGCTGACGGCATCTGAAAGCAGCGCCAGCGCAAATACATTATTCTGCAAATCGGGCGCAAAACCCCCTTCGTCTCCTACCGCCACGCTCAAGCCTTTCGACAGCAACAGCTTTTTCAGTTGTTGGAAAACCTCGGCGCATTTTCTGATGGCGTCCGAAAATGACTTAGCGCCTGTCGGGACTATCATAAATTCTTGTATGTCTAAATTATTGGAAGCGTGCGCACCGCCGTTTATGACATTGCACATGGGCACAGGCAGTGTTTTTGCCGCCTTTCCTCCCAAATATTCGTATAATTCTTCTCCTCTGTCGGCGGCAGCGGCGCGCGCCGCCGCAAGCGAGACTGACAACGTAGCGTTGGCTCCCAGCCTAGCTTTATTTTCCGTTGCGTCGAGTTTAATCATCTTTTCGTCAATAAGTTCTTGCTCTTCTGCGCACATTCCGATAATTTCGCCGGCTATCTCGCTGTTGACGTTGTTCACGGCATGCAAAACACCTTTGCCGAAATATCTGTTCTTGTCGTTGTCTCGCAATTCCACCGCTTCGAAAGAGCCTGTCGAGGCTCCGGAAGGCACGGCTGCAGAAGCTTTTATTCCGCTGTCAAGTGTGACCGTGGTCTTGAGCGTAGGAACACCTCGTGAATCGAGTATCTCGATAGCGCTTATTTTTGTAATAATAGATTTCTTCATAATTTCTCCTTTAGCCTGCTACTGCTTTCTTTTCTGTCTTAATGTTGCTCCACCTTCCGCAACGGTCTCCCCATCTTGCAGCCACCTCGCTGCCTGCATATAATTGCACAACCTCACAGCAGTTCGAACAATGAGAACACTGAAAACTGACAACTTCGTACTTACAATCAATTATATCAAAACCGTGGAAGGTTGTATATCCTTTCTTTTCTACCTCTTCCCTCGCCAATATTGCCGCGCCGACGGCTCCCATGACATCATAATGTTCAGGCACGGTGATTTTCTCTTTCAGTTCACGTTCGAAAGCCGCCACTATACCGATATTTGCCGCCACTCCGCCTTGAAAAAGAATAGGCGCTTCAATAGCCTTGCCCTTCGCCAAATTATTCAGATAATTCCTGACTAACGCTTCGCAAAGACCGTTTATTATGTCCTCCAGCCTTTGCCCGGTTTGCTGTTTATGAATCATATCCGATTCGGCAAAAACGGCGCATCTGCCGGCTATTCTGACGGGACTTTTTGATTTCAACGCATATCCGCCAAAATTTTCTATGGCAATGTTGAGCCTGGCCGCCTGCCTATCAAGAAAAGAGCCTGTACCTGCGGCGCAAACGGTATTCATGGCAAAGTCATAGACCATACCTTGGCGTATTATGATAATTTTTGAATCCTGACCTCCGATCTCTAAGATTGTCTTTGTATCCGGACGCACCGCCAACGCCGCCACTGCGTGGGAAGTAATTTCATTCTTTACTATATCGGCGCCGACTATCAGCGAAGCAAGTTGTCGCCCACTGCCGGTAGCGCCTGCCGCCTCTATATTATAACTGTCTCCAATAAAGCTGCGAATTTCCGTTAAACCCTCTTTTAGTATCCTTATAGGGTCTCCTTGGGTTCTCATATATAGCTTTCTGATGACTTGTGAGTCTTTATTCAGCAACACAAAGTTTGTACTTACCGAGCCTACATCAATACCTAGATAACACGAGTCCATTGTTCTCCTCCTTCAATTGTCTTCTTCTGCCCAACATGTCGACAAAGGCGTCTATTCTGGTGATATAGCCTGCGTCGCCTGTGATTTCATCCATAATAAGTGTCAATACCGGAATGTTATAATCTTTTATTACCGAAGGCATAATGCTGTCTGCAACAATCTCGGGCATACAAGTCAGCGGATATATCTGTATTACTCCGTCATAATGTTGTTTGGCATAAAGTACCGTATTGCCGAGAGTCTCTTGTGCGTGTCCGCCGATTGCTGTTTTCAAATATGGCTCCGCCTCGTACTCGAAGTCTTGTTTCTTCCGCATATGCAAACCGCCTTTTATGATATGCTCCTTTATCCATTGCCCGATAAAGAGCGAGCGGTTGACCTCGACGCCCATATTCCCTAGCATTTTTTCTATGTCTAGATTGGTGAACGGCTCAATCAGCGTATAAATTTCGCCGACTATGCCCACCTTCAACGGCAAGAAATCTTTGTCAATTTCCGTGCCGAGCAGTTTGTTCCTCGTATCTTCGATAAGAGCAGAAAGAGCCTTGGCTCCAACGACATTTTTTATGCCGTCATAGTATTGCTTCATAATGCTGTCTGTCTGCCCTTTGCTTATTTCTCTGGGGCGTACAATAAAGCTCAATTCCTCCAGCTTATCGGCAGCCGTCTGCATTTTGAACGCCTTGTACAGCGGCACTGCCATCGAGGCTACACTCTTGCCGCCAATCATTTTTTTCAGTCTTGCCAGCAGTTCGCCTATGCCTTTTTCGTTTATTTCCAGCGTTATTACTTCGACATTATATCCCAATCCGGCAAGTATTTCCTTATGCATTTCGGCATAATATCCGAATCGGCAAGGTCCGCATCCGCCTGTAATAATGATAGTGTCTGCGCCTTGCTCGATGCTTTCGATAAAATTTCCAATGTTGATTTTCAGCGGCAAACACGCCATCTCCGGCGCATATTTTGTGCCTAGCTCCAGCGTTTTTTTGCTGCATTTCGGCGGTATTATATATTTTATTCCCAACTCGTCAAACAGCGTTTTGACAAGTACATACACATTACCCATGTGCGGAAAGGTTACTATCATTTCTTTTCCTCCATTTCAACATATCAATAAAAGCTTCCAGCCTGGTGTTTATGCCTGCCTCTCCCGAATGCTCGTCCAATACCATTAAATAAAAAGGAATTTCCGTATCTCTTCTCAGCCGCCTTTCGCAAAGCTCCGCCACAAAGGAGTCAATGCCGCATCCAAACGACATCAAATATATCATACCGTCGATGTTCTTCTCCTGCGCAAAATGCATTACCGATCCCATTAGACGGCGGGCAAAACTCCAAAAAACCTTCTTGTCCAGCATGTCGGCATTGTCATCGACGATGTCTCCGGCTATCAATTCGGGAGTAAGCACCTTTATGCCTTGTTCATGAAGTTTGTTCAACAATCCTCGGTTTATATAATCGTCATAAAGATTATAAATATGCCCTACTACGGCAATGCGCAGTCCGTTGTTGTCGGGAACAATCCGTTTTTCGAGTATCTCTGTCGGCAGTCTGCCGCTTTCTACCTCTTTGCGGTAATGCGCCCCTGCTTCCATAGCTTTGCCGATAGCCTCTTTTATTGATGTTTTATCGTCGGTAAAGAAACTGCCTGCCTCAAAAAACGCTTCTCTCAACTGCGCTTGGTTTTTTCTCAGATTGACTTCACAATCAAGTATCGGCGGAAGATTGGGTACCGAACTTCTTATCATATCGGGTAGCCCCGTAAATTTCGGACAGATATATTCGTTTTTTGCAATGCTTTTCATTCTTGGTACAAAAAGACAATCGACCTTTCCGATAAGGTTGACGACATGTCCGTGAAAAACTTTTATCGGCAGACATGCCTCATTGATGCAATACTTGACGCCATCGTTTAGAATCGTGTTGTTCGTTCTGTCGGAAAGCACTATTTCGGCTCCCAAATGCTCAAAAAAGGTATGCCATATCGGATAATAGTCATAATATAGCAACGCGCGGGGTATACCTATTTTCTTAAACAAAAACTCACCTCTCAATCAAGGTTATTATGAATAGATAGTTTTCTTTTATTCTAGCTTGGATACGGCAATATACATTGTTCGGCATCGATGTTTTGACAAATTTATTTTTATGTAGGTTGACAAAGCCTCTTTCTATGATATAATTTTTATATTATTATTTTTTATAAAGGAAGTGCGCTATGGAAAGAACAAGATGGTACAAAGATACTTTCGTTTATCAAATATATCCCAGAAGCTTTTGCGACAGCAACGGAGACGGCGTCGGCGATATTCGCGGCATAATCTCAAAGCTTGATTATTTGCAGGAACTGGGCATAACAGCCGTTTGGCTTTCCCCGTGCTACAAATCCCCGAATGACGACAACGGATATGACATCAGCGACTATCGCGATATTATGGACGAGTTCGGAACGCTCGAAGACTGGCAAGAAATGGTCGACGGCATGCATGCGCGCGGCATAAAGCTCATCATGGACTTGGTCGTAAACCATTCCTCAGACGAGCATTTCTGGTTCAAAGAAGCCTTGAAAGGAAAAGACAACCCCTATCGGGATTATTATATTTGGCGCAAAGGCAGAGGCAAAGACGGAAAAAAAGTTCCCAACAACTGGACTTCCCGCTTTGGCGGCACAGCGTGGGAATATGACGAGGCGAGCGGAGAGTTTTATTTGCACCTATTCACAAAGAAACAGCCCGACTTGAATTGGGACAACCCGAAAGTGCGTCAAGAAGTACATGGCATCGTCAAATACTGGCTTGACAAAGGCTGCGACGGTTTCCGTTGTGACGTCATTACATACATTTCGAAGAAAGAAGGGCTTCCCAACGGCAAACTGAACATTGGCATAATGGGCGATGAACACTTCACTCACGGACCAAACATACATCCCTACCTCAACGCATTGAACAAAGAAGTGCTTTCAAAATATGATTGCATGACAGTCGGCGAAGGTCCCGGAATGGACGTAAAGAACGCTATAGATTACACCGCTGAGGAGCGTGAAGAGCTGGACACGGTGTTCACCTTCGAGCATATGAATTCCGATGCCTTTCTACAAATTATTCCGAGAAAGTTCAAGCTCTCAAGATTGAAAAAGATTTTCGCCAATTACCAATACGGACTCCGTGACAAAGGCTGGAACAGCTTGTTCTTTGAGAACCATGACCAACCGAGAAGTTTGCCGCGTTATACCGGTGATTACGGCGACAAGAGAAAAGAGGCGGCGAAGATGCTTGCCACCGCTCTTTATATGCAGCAAGGCACACCCTACTGCTACGAAGGACAAGAGCTGGGCATGACAAACTATCCGTGGAAAAATATTGACGAATTCCAGGACGTAATGGTAAAGTCCGTACTGAAAGTTATCGACAAATATCTGCCATTCTTGCGCGGTCTTGTTTTCAAAATAATGAAAAGCAAAGGACGTGACAACGGCAGAACTCCTATGCAGTGGGACGCTTCCGAAAACGCAGGCTTCACTACCGGTACACCGTGGTTGCCCGTAAATCCCGACTATACCGAAATAAATGTTGCAGCGCAACAGAAAGATCCCGATTCTATTCTGAACTATTACAAAAAACTCATAAAGTTCCGTTTGGGCAACCAAATCATTAAGAGCGGTACCTTCTCAGAGCATTATGCCTCGAGTGACGACATTTATTGCTATGAGAGAAGTTTCGAAGGAGAAAAAATAATGGTCATCTGCAACTTCAAAAATGCAGAGATACCCTTCGTCTTGCCCTCGGATGCAGCTTATGCTTCGGCGCAGCTTGTATTGCACAATTATGAAGACGAACGCAAACTCGAAAGCATGACATTGAAGCCGTATGAAGCCATGATTTTTCACATAAAATAAGCGAGGCGCAAAGGATATGAAAGTATTTTATTTCACAGGTTCGGGCAACTCACTTGCAGTAGCAAAACAGTTCGGCGAACCGATAAACATAGCCACTTGCTCCGAGCAGGAATTTTCCGATGAGTCTATCGGCATTGTATTCCCTGTGTATTGCTATGATATTCCGTTGATAGTAAGAGCTTTTTTATTAAACACAAAACTAAATTCTCCATATATCTGGGCAATAGGCACCTGCGGCTCTTCTGTCGGCTATTCCTTTTTTACCATAAATTCTTTGCTGAAAAAGCAAGGCAAAAAACTTTCCTATTCCCGAAAGATCGTCATGCCTGACAGTTGCATCGCCTTCAAAACGCTTTCGCCGCGCAAGGAAGAAATGCTTGCCGCCGAAAACGATTCGGTGCTTTCTTTCAAGTCGGATATTTTGGCAAAAAGTACAAACGCTTTGATAAAAGACAAGCCCTTCCCGGTGAACACTCTTTCTTGGTGGGGCTTCAAAATGCTTTTCGGCGCAAAAAAGAAAATTGCCACCGATGCCTGCAACAGCTGCGGAATCTGCGAAAAGATTTGCCCGACAAAAAACATAAAAGTTGACGGCAAACCGTCTTTTGGCAACAAATGCGAATATTGCTTTGCTTGTATTCAATGGTGTCCCCAAAGAGCCATTGAATTCGGAAAACTGAAAATTGACGACAGCTCCCAATATACCCACCCTTCATTGAAGGTGTCGGAACTTATTCTGCGCAACAAACGCTCGGAATAAAAAATCGACTAATCGTAAATTACTTCTTTCAAATATAAGCCGCATGCCGGAAAGGTCTTGCCGGCTTTTTTTCTGTCGCCGCTCACAAGCGCTTGATTGACGTCATCCAGCGATATTTTGTTTTTTGCGGCATATACCAAAGTTCCGGCTATTATTCTTACCATATTATAAAGAAAACCGTTACCCTCGACTTCCATGATTATCTCGTCTGCCTGTCGGGTGAGTTCAACCCTAAAGAGCGTTCTTGTCGTCTTTTTTATGATACTTCCCGTGGCGCAGAAGGCCTTGAAATCATGCTCTCCCTCAAGCAGAGCGGCGGCTTGCCGCATTATTTCAAAATCAATCGGCGGAATAACCTGCGCATGGGTATACTTCCTCGTGGGGCTGGAAATGCTTGAAACATAAAATTTATATAAATAAGTTTTTCGCTTGGCGCTGTATTGCGCATGAAAATCAATCGGCCTTTCTTCTATGGCGTTGACTCTTATGTCGTCGGGCAAAAGAGTATTGACTGCGAGCGGAATTCTTGTCATCGGAACATTGCTCTCTGTATCAAAATGAGCCTTCTGCGCAAACGCATGCACTCCTTTGTCGGTTCTGCCGCTACCTGTCAAAATGATTTTTTCTTGAAGTAATTTTGATAAGGCTTCTTCCAAAGTTTGTTGAATTGAGGGCGCGTTTCTTTGTGTTTGCCAACCGCTGAAATGTCTGCCGAAATATTCTACGGTGATGAGATATCTCAAATCATACCCCCGAGATATACTTTCATTAGAATTATGCCTGTCATAAAAGCAAGGCAAAAAATCGCCGCCAAACCGTCTCGGTAACCGAATTTCAGCACCTTCATTTTTGTGCGGTGCGGAGTGGCGTTGTAACACCGCGCATCCAGCGCCAGCGCCAACTCGTCGGCGCGGCGAAATGCCGAGACAAACAGCGGAATAAGCACCGGTAGCAGAGCCTTTGCCCTTGCTATCAGCCCGCCCGTATCAAATGACGCTCCTCTGGCTTTTTGCGCAAGCATTATTTTGTCTATTTCTTCCATAAGCGAAGGAATGAAACGCAACGCAATACTCATTATGATTGCCACATCATGCACGGGAAATTTTATTACTTTCAGCGGCGCCATAAGGCTTTCCATACCGTCGGTCAAGTGCATCGGCGTCGTCGTCAATGTGATTAGCGTCGTGCCGACAACCAAAAACAGCAACCTTAGCGCCATTTTTGCCGAAAAAATCAAGCCCTCGTTGGTGATGATGATTATCCACAATTTGAGCAGCACGGTACCTTCACGGTAGAAAAGTATGTTTATCACCACCGTGATAAGCACAAGGAACAAGATGCCTTTTACGCTCTTCAAAACGCTTCTTGCCGGCACTCTTGACAAGGCAACAACAAATACCAAAAAACCAAGAACTGCGAGATAGCTATAAAAAGTTTGGCACAAAAACACCGCAACAATGTATACGATAGATAATATCAGCTTTGCTCTGGGATCCATTTTGTGCAAGAAGCTGTCGCCGGGATAAAATTGTCCGAAGGTGATATCTCTCATCTGCCACCTCCGAGCCTTTTCTTGATTTCGGCATAAAGCGTCTCAATATCAAGCGCAGGCGAGTCTATTCTCATTCCTCTTTTTTCCAGCAAATTTTTTATTTTCACAGTAGCAGGCAAATCCAAACCAAGCTCTACCAGTTCGTCTTTTTTCTTGAAAAGCTCTTGCGGTGACATATCATATATCAGTTTGGAATTGTGTAACACAATAACCCTGTCGGTATAAGCGGCTATTTCGTCCATATTGTGACTTATCATTATGATAGTCTTGACGCTGCCTCCGCGCAATCTGCTTATCAGCCCTAGGATATCTCTCTTGCCTACCGGATCAAGTCCGGCTGTCGGCTCATCGAGGATAAGGATTTCTGGGTTATACGCAAGCACTCCGGCTATTGCCACTCTTCTTTTTTGTCCGCCCGACAACTCAAAAGGTGAACGATCTTTCATTTCTTCGAAAGAAAGCCCGACAAGCTCTATGGCGCGCTTTGCCGACTCATATGCCTGCTCTTGATTCATCCCGAAGTTCTTGGGTCCGAACATGATATCTTTCAATACGGTTTCGTCAAAAAGCTGATATTCAGGGTATTGAAAAAGCATACCGATGCCTTTGCGAAGTAGCTTGTAATCAATCTTCTTTGCCGACAAATCTATGCCAAAAACCGTCAGTTCTCCGCTTTGCAGCTTTACCAGTCCGTTGAGGTGCTGAATAAGCGTGGATTTTCCGCTGCCTGTGGCTCCAATGAGTCCGACAAACTCCCCCTCTTTTATTGAAAGCGTGATGTTCTCAAGGGCGCGCATTTCGTAAGGAGTATTCCTCGCATATGTGAAGGATAGGTCTTTTATTTCAATTGACATATTTCCTCCGCAAGCTCTTCCATTGTTAAACAGTCTTCGACTTCATAGCCGTCACTCTTTAGCATATGGGCGATACGGCTGGCGACAGGCATATCCAGTTTGGCTGTTGTTATAGCTTTGTCGTTCCCAAAGACTTGTTTTGGGTTGCCAAAGTCAATTATTTCGCCCTAATTCATGACATACACCTTGTCGGCGGAAATGGCTTCTTCCATATAATGTGTGATAAGAATTACCGTCATGCCTTCGGCGTTGAGATTTTTGACTACTTCGAGGACTTCCCTCCGCCCTTTCGGGTCGAGCATTGCCGTTGATTCGTCAAGTATCAATATCTCGGGCATCATGGCAAGAATAGCAGCTATGGCTATGCGCTGTTTTTGTCCGCCCGACAGTTTGAACGGGGTATGTTTTTTGTGTTCGAGCATGCCGACAGCCGACAAAGCCCAGTCTACGCGGCGAATAATTTCGTTTCTTTCGACACCCAAATTTTCGGCGCCGAAAGCAATATCGTCCTCAATTATGCTTGCCACCATTTGGTTGTCGGGATTTTGAAAAACCATGCCGACTTTGCTTCTTATTTCAAAAATTCGTTCTTCTTCCTTGGTGTTTATGCCATTGATGACTGCGTCGCCGACGTCGGGAATCAGGAAACCGTTAAAGAGTTTTGCCAATGTGGATTTTCCGCTGCCGTTGTGTCCCAACAGCACGACAAACTCACCTTGATTTATTTCAAGGTCGATGGCTTTGACACCGACGGTGCTTTCGTCATTACCGCTTTTATAGCTATAATGCACGTTTTTTAGTTCAATGACACTTTTCATTCAAAATAGTATACCATATCAAAGCCCTCTCTGACAAATAATTATGATTATAAATTATTAGCCTTCACGAGCCAAAATAGCCCTAGAAAAGATTGACTAAAGCTAAAATTAAGGCTTATAATATAATGGCGTCAATAAGATACAATAAATAATTATTTATAGTATATACTTACAAGACAAATATAAAAGAGAAATAAATTTTACGGAGGTTAAAATGAGTAAAAAAATGACCATTGACGGCAATACCGCCGCGGCTCATGTAGCGTATGCTTTCAGCGAGGTCGCCGCAATATACCCGATCACGCCATCTTCACCTATGGCGGAATTCGCCGATGAATGGGCTGCTCAAGGCAGAAAAAACATGTTCGGTCAAGAGCTTAAGCTCGCCGAAATGCAGTCCGAAGCAGGCGCCGCAGGCGCTGTTCACGGCGCACTTGCTGCCGGCGCTTTGACAACAACTTTCACAGCGTCCCAGGGACTTTTATTGATGATCCCGAATATGTACAAGATAGCAGGCGAACTTATGCCCTGCGTATTCCACGTTTCCGCCCGCGCGCTTGCTGCGCATGCGCTGAACATATACGGTGACCAAGCCGACGTCATGGCTTGCCGCCAAACAGGCTTTGCTATGCTCTGCTCCAATTCCGTTCAGGAAGTTATGGATCTTGCGTTGGTGTCGCATCTTGCCACACTGAAGTCCAAGATACCCTTCCTTCATTTCTTTGATGGTTTCAGAACCAGCCACGAAGTCAGCAAAATTGACGCAATCGATTATGACGACATGAAAAAACTTGTCGACATGAAAGACATAAATGACTTTAAGAAAAATGCGCTCAACTCCGAGCACCCCGTACAGAAAGGTACGGCTCAGAACGGCGACATCTATTTCCAAAACAGAGAAGCCTGCAATCCTTATTATACCAAGGTTCCCGGTATTGTTTCGGAATGCATGAAACAGGTTTCGGACCTTACCGGCAGAAAATATGATTTGTTCGATTATTACGGAGCTGCCGACGCCGACAAGGTTATCGTTATGATGGGCAGCGGCGCAGAGACCGTTGCAGAGACTGTTGACTTCTTGAACGCCAAAGGACAAAAAACCGGCTTAATCAAAGTTCGCCTTTTCCGTCCCTTCGACGTCAAGGCTTTCCTTTCAAAGATACCTGCCACAACGAAATATATTTCGGTGCTTGACAGAACCAAAGAACCCGGCTCAATAGGCGAGCCTCTTTATCTTGACGTTTGCACAGCATTGAAAAACAACGAAATAGAAGTACTGGGCGGCCGCTACGGCATGGGCTCCAAGGAATTTACGCCGACTATGGTGGGCGCAATCTATGCCAACATGGGCGCCAAGAACAAAAACCACTTCACGGTTGGTATTGTTGATGACGTCAGCTTCTGCTCCCTTCCCCAAGGCGACTTCATAAACGCCTCTCCTGCCAGCGCCATCCGCTGCAAATTCTATGGATTGGGTTCGGACGGCACCGTCGGCGCCAACAAAAACTCCATAAAGATTATCGGAGACCACACCGACAAGTTTGTTCAGGGATATTTCCACTATGACAGCAAAAAATCAGGCGGTATCACAATCTCGCATTTGAGATTCGGCGATGAGCCGATCAGAAGCGCCTACCTTATCGATCAGGCAGATTTTGTCGCTTGCCATACCCCCAGCTATATCTTCCGTTATGATATGGTCAGCTCCTTGAGAGAGGGCGGGACATTCCTGCTCAACAGCATTTGGGAGCCGGAAGAAATGGGAAAAGAGCTTCCCGCAACCATCAAAAACCTTTTGGCAAAGAAGAAAATAAAGTTCTATACCATCAACGCAATGAAAATAGCCAGAGAAATCGGGCTTGGTGGCAGAATAAACGCCATTATGCAGGCGGCATTCTTCAAACTTGCCAACATACTTCCCTATGCCGACGCCGAGAACTACATGAAAGTAGCCGTCAAGAAGACCTACGGCAAAAAGGGTGACGCAGTTGTCAACATGAACTACGCCGCTATCGACAAAGCCAACAGCGAACTGAAAGAAGTTACCGTGCCGGCAGATTGGGCGACCACAACTGAAGGCGCACCGCTTGTCAGCCTTGCCAACAACGAATATTTCAGAGATTTCATCAATCCCATTCTTGCCCAAGAGGGTGACTGCCTGCCGGTATCGAAATTCGCCGCCGACGGCACCGTACCCACAGGCACAACGAAGTTCGAGAAACGCGGCGTCGCTGTTTCCGTTCCGAAATGGATAAGAGAGAATTGCATTCAGTGCAACCAATGTTCTTTCGTATGCCCTCACGCCACCATCAGACCGGCGCTTGCTACTGCCGAACAACTTGCCGACAAACCTGCAGGTTTCGAAACAAAACCCGCTACCGGTTTCAAGGGCTATGAGTTCAGAGTACAGGTCAGTCCTTATGACTGCACAGGTTGCGGCTCCTGCGCCAACGTTTGCCCCGCAAAAGAGAAAGCGCTTGTTATGCGTCCCGTTGCCGAAGCTATCGAAGAGGAAGCCGCGAACTGGGAGTATTTCGAGAACCTTCCCGAAAACGACAAGGTCTACAAAAACAATTCCATAAAAGGCAGCCAATTTGCAAAACCGCTTTTTGAATTCAGCGGCGCTTGCGCAGGTTGCGGAGAGACCCCGTATATAAAACTCGTAACACAGCTTTTCGGCGACAGAATGATCATCGCCAACGCCACCGGCTGCACCTCCATTTATGGCGGCTCGGCTCCCACCTGCCCCTACACAAAGAATGACGAAGGCAGAGGTCCGGCATGGGCAAACTCACTGTTCGAAGACAACGCAGAATTCGGTTACGGCATAAACCTTGCCGTAACACAAAGAAGAAACAAACTCAAGGAAGATATGCTTGCGGCAATGGACGGCGTCAGCGAAAAGACTGCCGATGCCTTCAAAAACTGGATCGCCGGTATGGGCGAATCCGAAAACACCAAAGAGCTTAGCGCCGCAGTCAAAGCTGCCCTCTCCGAAGAGAAAGGCACAGCAGAAGTTGCGGAATATCTCGAACGCATAAAAACCAATACGGATATGCTGATCAAACAATCGGTTTGGATTTTCGGCGGCGACGGCTGGGCATATGACATAGGCTACGGCGGTCTTGACCACGTGCTTGCAATGGGCGAAGATGTCAACATACTTGTCCTTGACTCCGAAGTATATTCCAACACAGGCGGACAGGCAAGCAAATCGACTCCCACCGGAGCCATCGCGAAATTCGCAGCATCAGGCAAAAAGACCAAGAAGAAAGATCTCGGTATGATGGCAATGAGCTACGGCTACGTATATGTAGCGCAAGTCAATATGGGCGCCAACATGAACCAACTCGTAAAAGCGCTGACAGAAGCAGAAGCATACAAAGGCCCATCATTGGTCATCTGCTATTCTCCCTGCATCAACCACGGCATAAATATGGGCAAATCCATAAGCACAATGAAGAACGCCGTTGAATCGGGTTATTGGTCCTGCTACAGATACAATCCCACCCTTGCCGACGAAGGAAAAAACCCATTCTCGCTTGACACAAAGGATCCCGTTCAAGATTATAAGACATTCTTGCTCAGCGAAACAAGATATGCCAGCTTGAAGAAACTGTATCCCGACCATGCCGATGAGCTTTTCAGCATCAGCGAGGAACATGCAACACAAAGAAGAGAGGGCTACAAAACCCTTGCCTCAAAGGAATAATCAAACAACACAACGACAAAAAAGGCAACCACAGCGGTTGCCTTTTTTATATGCTTTTGTATTCAGAAGATGTCTTCTTTCGTTTGGTAACAATATTATTTCAAATGAATTTTTGTCCTTTTCAGCGCGTAATATAGCGGCAGTCCGATGATGAATATTACGGCAGATTGTGTTGCCATAACCGTCCACATATTTATTAAATATCCGGTATCGCCCATAAAAAGCAGCCATATGACAGGCAGCAGCAAGGCATTGACGAAAATCGGCGGAAAGCTGGCAAAAACAGGCATAAGTTCGCTTTGTGACAGCTTTTTTCGTGTTGCAAAAAAACGAGTCAGCGCTGCGGCAATAAATGTCGCCAGCGTACCGAACACCATATCATACCAACCGTATGCCGAAAAGATATTTGCTATAAGACAGCCTACCGTCAAGCCGGGTACGGCTTCAAGAAAAAGAATGGGCAACAGTGTCAAACTTTCTGCCACACGGAACTGCAACGGGCCGTAAGAGATGGGCGCCAGCGCCAATGTCAAAATGGCGTATAGCGCGGCAATGACCGCAGTTCTTGCAAGAAACTTCACCGCGCGTCCCTTCATTTATGCCAAGTCCCTCTTGTTTACAACGACATACGTCGATATAAAGAAGATAGCCATATAGGCGAGATAAACAGGCAACGCAATAAAGAAGTTGCCTCCGCCGGGGATGACTCCTCCTGTTCCGAAATAACTGCCGAAATTCATCGAGAGCGTGAATAGGAATCTGCCCATTTTCAACAACGTCAGGATTGTTGACAATAGATTCATGCTGATCAAGATGCCTATTATGGTAGGTAACACTCGGTTTTTTGTTATTGCACCCAAAGCAAATGCGAATAAAGAGAAAGAAAAGACCTGCACTACGCCTAACATCATCGAGAAAAACAGCATCAACGATTTTGTGCTCATAAAAGCGCTTGCTGCATTGAAAACAACAAGTATTTTTTGAGATTCAGCGGCGCCAAACCTTATGAGTCCGTACAGATATGCCAACAAACTGGTAAACAAGAGTATGAATGTCGTCATAGTCAGCATCGCCAACAGCTTTGCTGAGGTCAGCTTGTTGGGTGTGATCGGGCGCATAAACAACATCTTCAGTGTGCCGGTTTTCATTTCTTGAGCATAGCTGCCCGAGCCGATAATGATACCGTAAATTATCATTATTGTAAGCAACAGGGAAAACATGCTTTTCATAAAGCCTTCCGCGGATTTTTCGCTGAATCTTGCGGTGTCTGAATATACTTCGACATCGACATCGTACAACTTATGCTCTTTTATATATTCAAGTACTTCTACATTTGCCTTTGCGGAAAACACAAAGTCTGTCATGTTTCTCAAATACCAGCTGCTTCCTTTGGCTTCCTTCTTTATTTCTTCATAACTCTGCGTCGCAATAGCTATGGCGGCGTCTATTTCTGTAGCCGAAACGTTTATTTTGTATCTTGAGAATACATCGGGCATCCCCTCTTCCACGGGCATCCCCTCTCCCACAGGCATCTGGACGTCATATGCAACATCGAGAATTTTTTCATAGCTTATGGCGAATATGGTAATAAACAATGCGACTATTATGGCGAGCACAATAAGCGTTTTTGGTCTGATAAGTTTTTTTACTTCTCCAAGATATAATTTACCGAACATTGATGCTGCCTCCTTTTGTCAGATTTATAAACAAGTCTTCAAGACTGCCTTCCTTTGTCTGAACTCCATAAATATTTATGCCGGCGAGCACAAGCTCTCTTGTGATGTCGCTTGTTGCCATACCGGTAACAAAAGTCAAGGTATTGTGCTCGGCCGTTGCGGAAATATCGAATTTCTCTTTCAAGATCGCCGCGGCTTCCTCAGGTTTGTCAGTAGTCAGCACAAGCGTTTGTCCCTCGGACAAGTCGGTCAATTCGGTTATTTTCTTTTCGGCAATGATTTTGCCTTTGTTGATAATGAGTATTCTGTCACACATAAGCTGCATCTCGGCAAGCTGATGAGAGGATACGAGAATAGCCATGTTTTTTTCGTGGGCAAGTTTTTTCAATAAATCTCTGATGTCTTTTATGCCGGCAGGATCAAGTCCGTTTGCCGGTTCGTCAAGTATCAGCAACTTGGGATTGTTGAGCAGCGCCTGCGAAATCCCCAGTCTTTGTTTCATTCCCAAAGAGTATCTCTTGACTTTTTCTTTCTTTCTGGACTCCATACCGACGATATCCAGTACTTCGGCTATCCTTTTTTCGTCAAGCTGTCTTTTGGATAAAGTCACTGTGTCGGCGCCCTCCATAGTGTCACGCGGATGCAGTGTAGCAAAATATTGCAGATTCTCATAGCCTGTCCAGTCGACATAAAGGTCGGGGGACTCGATTACGCCGCCGACATGCTTCATTGCCTGCTCTCTCTCTTTGGCTATGTCATGACCCATAATCGATATGGAACCTTGCGTAGGATGAGCGATACCTGTTATCATCTTTATGGCTGTGCTTTTGCCTGCGCCGTTTGGACCGAGAAAGCCCACCACTTCGCCGGAGTTTATTTGAAAAGAAACATCATTAACGGCGATCAATTGCTTTCCACCGGTTCTTCTGTATATTTTTGTGAGTTTTTTTACTTCTAATACTGGTTGCATAAACCCTCCTTTCTCATTGTTTGTAATTATAGTTTATTTTTTATCTATTATCAAGGATTTCAACCGTTAATAAAGAATATTTGTTCAATAAAAAGGGTAAAAGGCTGTCAACAAAGTCAACAGCCTTTTGTTTACGATTGAAAATATTATGCTTTTTATAGGTGAGAAATTATGCTTGCCGTCATCTCTTTGGTGCCCAGCGGAGTTGTTCCGTTGTCGAGTATGTCGGAGGTGCGCAGTCCTTGTTCAAGTACCGCGTCGACTGCTTTCTCAATTTCCGCCGCCTCTTTCTCCAGTTTGAAGGAGAACCGCAACATCATAGCTACCGACAAAATAGTAGCTATCGGGTTGGCAATATTTTTTCCGGCTATGTCGGGCGCCGAGCCGTGGATAGGCTCGTACATTCCTCTTCTCGATTCGCCCAAAGACGCCGAGGGCAACAGTCCTATCGAGCCGGTGATTTGTGAAGCCTCATCGGAAAGTATATCGCCGAATATATTGTTTGTGACGACGACGTCGAATTGCGACGGGTTTCTGACAAGCTGCATTGCGGCATTGTCGACCAACATATCGGTCACCGTCACTTCGGGATATTCCGCATTGAGTCTATGCACAACCTCTCTCCAGAGTCTTGAACTTTCAAGCACGTTGGCTTTGTCGATGCTTATAATTCGCTTCTTTCTGCCCATGGCGATTTCGTACGCCTTGCGCGCGATTCTTTCGATTTCCATTTCACTGTATAATTCGGTATCAAAAGCCTCTATGCCATCCTTTCCCTGTCTTCTGCCTCTTTCGCCATAATAAATGCCGCCAGTAAGCTCACGGATAATAACCATATCAAAGCCCTTTTCAGCGACTTCTTTCTTCAGAGGGCAAGCGTCTTTCAGTATCGGCATAAGTCTTGCAGGACGAATATTTGCAAAAAGTCCAAGTTCTTTGCGCACCCCCAAAAGCGCTCTTTCGGGTCTTAAATGTCCCGGAAGGGTATCCCATTTCGGTCCTCCTACGGCGCCAAGCAATACGCTGTCGCTGCGCAGGCATTTTTCAAGTTCTTGTTTAGGAAGCGGCTCGCCATACTTATCGATGGCGTTGCCTCCGGCAGAAACTTTCTCATAATTGAATTTATGGTTATACTTTTTTGCCACGGCATCAAGCACGCTAAGCGCGGAATCTATGATTTCAACGCCGATACCGTCGCCGTGAATTACTGCAATATTGAATTCCATTTTAGTCCTCCCGTAGCGACTTCAGCAGTCCGCCCTTGTTGATGATGTTCTGTAAAAACGGCGGGAACGGTGGGAAATTGCCCGTTGTTCCTTTTGTGAGGTTGCGCAAAACTCCCTTTTCGAAATCGACTTCCAGCATATCGCCTTCGGAGATGTCACCGTCGAACTCTATGATGGCAAGTCCTGTATTGATAGAATTTCGATAAAAAATTCTGGCAAAGCTCTTGGCTATGACGCAAGCTATTCCCGACGCTTTTATGGCTATCGGCGCATGTTCTCTGGAGGAGCCGCAACCAAAATTGGCTCCGGCAACCATTATGTCGCCCTCTTGCACTCTCGCAACGAAGGTCTTGTCCAGATCTTCCATGCAGTGAGCGGCAAGCTCCTTTTCGTTGCTGGTCGTCAGATATCTGGCGGGGATTATGACGTCGGTGTCGACGTTGTCGCCGTATTTTATTGTTTTTCCGGTTATTTTCATTTTTATCCTCCTATAAAAGCTCGGACGGTTGTGAGATTTTTCCCATAAGCGCCGACGCTGCGGCAACCGCGGGAGAGGCAAGATAAACCTCGCTTTCGGGATGTCCCATTCTGCCGATAAAGTTTCTGTTGGTTGTGGCTACGCACCGTTCACCATTGGCGAGTATACCCATATGTCCGCCGAGGCAAGGACCGCAGGTAGGCGTCGACACTATGCAGCCGGCGTTTATGAAATCCTTGATGAAACCTGCATCAAGTATGTCGAGATATATCTTTTGGGTTGAGGGAATAATCAGCGTGCGCACTCTCTTGTTGACTTTCTTGCCACGCAAAATATTGACGGCAGTTTCAAAATCCGAAAATCTTCCGTTTGTGCAGGAGCCTATGACAACTTGATCAATCTTGACCTCGCCTATCTCGTCAAAAGTCTTTGTGTTCGAGGGCAAATGAGGAAAAGCAACCGTCGGTTGGATTTTTGCCAAATCGATGTCAAAAACCTCATCGTACTCGGCATCTTCGTCCGCGGCAAATATCCTCGGCTCTTTCGTGCTGTGGTCTTTGATATATTCAAGCGTCTTTTCATCAACAGGGAAAATGCCGTTTTTGGCGCCTGCCTCTATCGCCATATTGCATATAGTGAAGCGGTCGTCCATTGACAGGCTTGCGACACCCTCTCCGGAAAATTCCATCGATTTATAAAGCGCGCCATCGACGCCTATTTTGCCGATAATGTGCAAAATGACATCCTTGCCGCTTGCCCAACCCGTCAGCTTGTTTTTCAGATTGAATTTTATTGCAGGCGGTACCTTGAACCACGCTTTGCCGTAGGACATGCCTGCCGCCATATCGGTGGAACCGACACCCGTCGAAAATGCGCCCAGCGCACCATAAGTGCAGGTATGGCTGTCAGCGCCGATAACAAGATCGCCTGCCACTACCAAACCTTTTTCGGGAAGCAAAGAGTGCTCGACGCCCATTTCTCCGACATCAAAAAAGTTTTCGATGCCCTTTTCGTCGGCAAATTCTCTGACTGTTTTGACCTGTTCCGCCGACTTTATGTCCTTGTTCGGAGTGAAATGGTCCATAACCAGCGCGATTTTTTTGCAGTCAAAGACGCAGTCGCAACCGGCTTTTTTGAACTCTTTTATGGCAACCGGCGAGGTTACATCGTTTCCGAGTACCAAATCCAATTTTGCCATAATCAGCTCGCCTTTTTGTACGCTTTCCTTTCCGCTATGGGCGGCAAGGATTTTTTGTGTCATTGTCATTGCCATTATTTCACCTCTTTTTTGTTTAGAATATATTCGATTGAGTCTACCAACGCAATCCAGCTGGCTTCGATGATGTCGGTGGATACACCGACTGTTGTCCAGAAGTCTTCGCCGTCCGTGCTGTCTATCAGAACCCTGACTTTTGCGGCGGTGGCTTTCTCGGCGGCAAGTACGCGCACCTTATAGTCAATCAGGTGCACCTTGTCAAGTTGCGGATAGAAGACGCTGAGCGCCTTTCTCAATGCAAGGTCAAGCGCATGAACAGGACCGTTGCCGTTTGCGGCGACTGTCTCTTTCCTGTCGTCAACCTCAATCTTTAACATTGCGTATGCGCTGGTCTCTCCGTCGGGACAAGGGAACTCTCCCGCAGTTTTGTACATACTCAATTTGAAATGAGGTTTGTATTTACCCAGCACATTGAGTACCACAAGTTCGAAACTGGCATCGGCAGACTCAAATTGATAACCGTCGTGCTCAAGCTCCTTTATTCTCTTGACTATTTCCGCCGTTTCGGGAGAATCCTTTTTCAGTCCTCCGATACCGGAAAGTTTTGCAAGCACTGTTGTTCTGCCCGACACCTCGCTCATAAGAAATCTGCGCTTGTTGCCCACAGTTTCCGGCGCCACATGCTCAAAAGTATGAGCGCATTTGTTGACGCCGTCGATATGCATGCCGCCCTTGTGCGCAAAGGCGCTGCCGCCTGTATAAGGCTTGTTGGCAGGCATTATGAGGTTGGATATTTCGTAAAGTTTTATTACCGTATCCGACAGCGAATGCAATTCGCCCTCAACGCATTTATAGCCTTTTTTGAGTTGCAGATTGGGAATAATTATGCTCAAATCAGCGTTGCCGCACCTCTCGCCTATGCCGATAAAAGTACCCTGCACCTGTATTGCGCCGGCATCTACCGCTATCATAGAGCTTGCCACGGCGCAACCTATGTCGTTGTGACAATGTATGCCCAACTTTCTTCCCGGGAACATCTCGGCGACTTTTTTGGTTATTTCATAAATTTCTTGCGGAAAGCAACCGCCGTTGGTGTCACAAAGGCACAAAGCGTCTGCGCCGGCTTTGTCGGCGGCGGCAAGCACTTTCATTGCGTATTCGGGGTTGGCTTTGTAGCCGTCATAAAAATGTTCGGCGTCAAAAATGACTTCTTTGCCTTTCTGTTTGAAGAAATTCAAGGTGTCAAATATCAAGTCGAGATTTTCGTCAAGCGTGGCGCGCAAAATTTCGGTAATATGTAAATCCCAACTTTTGCCGAAAATGGCGACGGCTTTTGTGCCGGCATTGAGAAGCGACGTGACATTACAGTCGTCTTCTACCTTCAAATTCTTTCTGCGTGTGCTGCCGAAAGCGCAGAGCGTGGCGTTCTTCAACTGAATTTTACCGGCTCTTTCAAAAAATTCTATGTCCTTGGGATTGGAGCCGGGATTGCCTGCTTCGATATATTTCACTCCGAAATCGTCAAGCGCTTTTATGATATTCAGCTTGTCTTGTACGGAAAAAGATATACCTTCGCTTTGCGCCCCGTCTCTCAAGGTGCTGTCAAATATTTCTATTGTTTTCATATTTGTTCCTTTTTTGTGATTATATCAGCTTATTCATACCATTTATGTAAGCAAGTAAACTAGATTCAATAATGTCGGTGGACAGTCCTCTGCCTGTTATGACGCTGTCTCCGCATTTTATTCTGACGACAACTTCGCCCAGCGCGTCGTTGCCTTCGGTAATCGAGCGTATGGCATAATCTTCAAGCGTATGCTCAGGCGCTTTAAGAATTTTGTCGATGGCATTGTAGGCGGCATCTATCGGACCGTCGCCGATGGCGACTTCCTCAAAGGTGTTTTCGCCATCGCTCAAACGCACTACGGCGTTTGTGGTGATATAGTTTCCCGTGTTGACAGTGAAACGGTCAAGTTTGTAACCTTGTTTGGCTATTTCTTTCTCGGTATGTCCCAACAACGCTTGCAAATCAAGGTCGTTGATGGTCTTCTTTTTGTCGGCGAGCGCCTTGAACTTTATGAAAAAGGCTTCCATCTCTTCTTTTGACAATTCAAAGCCCAACTCTTGCAGTCTGTTTTCTATAGCGTGCTTTCCGCTGTGTTTTCCGAACACCATGTTGTTTCTCGGCAAGCCGATCGACTCGGGCGTCATAATCTCATAGGTTTCGCGGTTTGCCATGACGCCGTGCTGATGTATGCCTGCTTCATGAGCAAATGCGTTGCTGCCGACAATGGCTTTGTTTATCGGTGAATAAAGTCCCAGCACGTTATAAACCAGCTTGCTGGCGCGGAATAACTGCGTTGAATCAATATTTGTATAACCATTATAGACATTTTTTCTGGTATTGAGCGCCATAACTACTTCTTCAAGCGCGGCATTGCCTGCTCTTTCGCCCAAACCGTTTACGGTACATTCCACTTGTGTGGCGCCGGCTTTCACCGCCGCAAGCGAGTTGGCTACTGCCATACCCAAATCATTGTGACAATGTACAGAAATCTCCGCCTTGTTGATGTTGTCGACATTGTTCATCAAATAGGTGATAAGGTCGCCCATTTCCGAAGGAGTGGTATAACCGACGGTATCGGGAATATTCACGACAGTTGCGCCGGCTTTTATGGCGGCATGTACTGCCTTGGCGAGAAATTCCTTGTCGCTTCTCGTGGCGTCTTCAGCTGAAAATTCCACATCGTTTATGAAACTCTTGGCATAAGAAACCATATCGTTTATGCTCTCAAGTACCTTGTCCTCAGTCATCTTCAGCTTGTACTGCATATGGATGGGAGAGGTGGCAATGAAAGTATGAATTCTGGGACTTACGGCTCCCTTAAGCGCCTGATAGGCACTCTCAATGTCGCCTTTCACGGCGCGAGCCAAACTTGCAACAGATGCGTTCTTGATTGTATTTGCAATCGTCTGCACTGCATCAAAGTCGCCTTTTGAGATGACGGCAAACCCTGCTTCCATGACATCGACACGGAGTTTTTCGAGAGCCAACGCTACCTCGATTTTTTCGTCAAGGTGCATGCTGCAACCCGGCGCTTGCTCTCCGTCTCTCAGTGTCGTATCAAATATTTTTATTCTGTTCATGTTGCCCTCTCTCTATTTGAAGGAGGCGCCGGTATCCGCGGAGCCAACTTGTTTTGCGTATCTTTTCAGATAGCCACTCAACTCAGGTTGCGGTTTGAGTTGAATTTCATTCTTTCTTTTTTGCATTTCTTCATCGGAAATGTCCAACGAAATGGAATAATTGTTGATGTCGATATCGATATAATCGCCATTGAGAATATATGCTATCTCGCCGCCCTCCCTTGCTTCGGGAGAAATATGTCCTATCGCCGCGCCTCTCGTCGCGCCGGAGAATCTGCCATCTGTCAACAACGCCACGTCGGCGTCAAGACCCATACCGGCTATTGCCGAAGTGGGAGAAAGCATCTCTCTCATTCCCGGACCGCCTGCGGGACCCTCATACCTTATGACAACAACGTCGCCTTTGGTGATTTTTCCGTCGTAGATAGCCACTGTAGCCTCTTCTTCACTGTCAAAAACCTTTGCTACTCCGCGGAACTTCAGCATGTTTGGGGCAACGGCGCTTCTCTTGACAACGGCGCCCTTTCTGGCTATGTTGCCGAAAAGTATCGCCAAACCGCCTGTCGTGCTGTAAGCATTGTCTATTGATCTGATAACCTCGCTGTTGCGCACTCGGGCGGCGACAAGGTTCTGCGCTACCGTTCCGCTTACGGTGGGCAGCGTCAAATCCAATAAGTCTTGTTTCGACAATTCTTTCATTACGGCTTGTATGCCCCCTGCGTGATGCAGATCCTGTACATGGTACTTGCCTGACGGCGCTAACTTGCATAGGTTGGGTGTCACCGAACTTATGTCGTTTATTTGTTGCAAATCGAACGGCACATCGGCTTCTTTGGCTATTGCCGCAAGGTGCAACACGGTATTTGAGGAACAACCCAAAGCCATATCGACAGTCAATGCGTTTTTGATGGATTTTTTGTTGATTATTTGTCTTGCCGTGATGTTTTTTTGTACCAACTCCATTATTTTTTCGCCGCTTGCCTTGGCAAGTCTTATTCTTTCGGCATAAACCGCAGGGATAGTGCCGTTTTTGGGCAGCGCTATTCCTATGGCTTCGCTTAGGCAATTCATTGAGTTGGCGGTAAACATACCCGAACAGGAGCCGCAAGTCGGGCAGGCATATTCTTCGATTTCGTCAAGCTCCTCGGCTGTGATTTTGCCGACTTTGAGTTTTCCGACACCCTCAAAGACGCTGTTCAAGTCGAGATACTCTCCTTTTTCGTCGGGGATAGAAAGCATAGCTCCTCCCGAAACGAATATTGAGGGCAAATCGAGTCTTACTGCCGCCATAAGCATACCGGGCACGATTTTATCACAGTTGGGGATAAACACCAATCCGTCAAAACGGTGGGCGTTTGCCATGCATTCGATGCTGTCGGCTATCAACTCACGGGTGCATAGGGAGTATTTCATGCCTTGATGCGCCATGGCTATGCCGTCACAAACACCTATAGTGTTGAATTCGCGCGGAGTGCCGCCTGCGGCTAGTATGCCGTCTTTTACGGCGCGCGCAATTTCGTTTAGGTGCGTATGCCCGGGCACAATCTCGTTAAATGAGTTTACTACGCCGATAATCGGCTTGGACATCTCGGATTTTGACATGCCGCAAGCCTTGAGCAGCGCACGGTGAGGGGCTCTTTCCTCGCCTGTCTTGATGCTGTCGGAATTCATAATGGCTCCTTGTTATTATGTTATTTTCTTATTCTGTATAGTCCTGTTTCTTCCAGGTCATCTTCTCTCTCAACTCCTTGCCGGTCTTTTCGATTAGATGCTCGCTTTCCATTCTTCTCATGGCATTGAAGTGCGGTTTGTTTGCTTGGTTCTCAAGTATCCAGTCACGCGCAAAGCTGCCGTCTTGAATTTCGGAAAGCACTTTCTTCATTTCCTTTTTGGTTTGGTCTGTTATGATGCGCTTGCCTATCATATAGTCGCCGTATTCGGCAGTGTCGCTGATGGAATATCTCATAAAGGACAGTCCGCCCGCCACCACAAGGTCTATTATAAGTTTCATTTCGTGCAAGCACTCAAAATATGCGCTCTCGGGTTGGTATCCTGCTTCGACGAGTGTCTCAAAACCTGCTTTCATAAGCTGGGAAACGCCGCCGCAAAGTACAGCCTGTTCTCCGAAGAGGTCTGTTTCGGTCTCTTCCTTGAAAGTCGTCTTCAAAACGCCGCCTCTGGCTCCGCCGATTCCTGCTGCGTATGCCAAAGCATATTCCAAAGCCTTGCCTGAGAAGTCGTTCTCGATGGCGACAAGGCACGGCACGCCTTTTCCTTCTTCATACTGTGATCTGACGGTATGGCCGGGTCCTTTGGGGGCGATCATGACTACATCAATATCTGCGGGGGGCACGATTTGTCCATAATGGATATTAAATCCGTGGGCAAAAGCCAAAGCCATTCCCTTGCGAAGGTTGGGTTCGACGTCATTTTTGTAGATCTTTGCCATTTTCTCATCGTTGACAAGCATCATAACAAAATCACTGTTTTTGACGGCGTCGGCGGTGTTCATTACGGTAAGACCTCTCGCCTTTGCTTTTTGCGCCGACTTTGAGCCTTCATAAAGTCCGACTATGACTTTTATGCCACTGTCCCTAAGGTTCAACGAGTGTGCGTGTCCCTGACTTCCATAACCGATGACGGCGATTGTCTTGTCTTTCAGCGCTGCGAGATTGCAGTCTTTTTCATAATAGATTGTTGCCATTTTTTTTCTTGCTCCTTTTTTATTTGTTATTTATTGTTTGGCTACCTCTTCCGATAGCAGTCATTCCTGTTCTACATAGTTCAGCGATTCCGAAGGGCTTCAGATATTCCAAAAACGCTTCGCATTTCGAATGTTCGCCTGTGATTTCGACGGTCAAAGATATCGGCGTCAAATCTATGACCTTGGCGCGGAATATTGAGATGGCTTCAAGGATTTCGCTCCTTCCGCCTTGCGCTACATTTACTTTTATGAGTAGCAGTTCTCTGACCACGGTGTTGTGCAAATCCATATTCTCTATGATAAGCACATCGTGCAACTTCTCCAGCTGTTTGATTATTTGGTCTTGGATATAATCATCGCCGGTGGCGGAGATGGTGATACGCGAGGTCGCAGGATCAAGCGTTTCGCCGACAGACAAGCTGTCAATGTTGAAGCCGCGCCTTGCGAACAAGCCCGATACACGAGTCAATACTCCGGCTTCGTTTCTTACCAGTAAAGATAAAATAATTTTTTCACTTTTCATTTGGTCACCCCTTGAGTATTATATCATTAATTGTACCGTTCGGCGGTATAAAAGGCAAAACCTTTTCGTCGCTGTCAATAATTGCTTCGATAAGCACCGGACCTTTCTGCTCAAATGCCCACTTCAAGGTGTCGTCCATCTCCGAAATCGTTGTCAGCTTTCTGGCATCTGCGCCGAAAGCCTTGGCAAGCGCCACATAATCGGTCTTTCTGTTCAGCGTTGTCTGAGAATACCGCTTGTCAAAGAAGGTTGTCTGCCACTGCCGAACCATACCCAAAGCGTTGTTGTTCAGCAACATAATTATGATAGGCAGATTGTTGGTGACTGCCGTCGCCATTTCGTTCATGTTCATATGGAAACAGCCGTCGCTGGTAAACAGCACTGTTTTTTTGCCGGTACCTATTGCCGCGCCTATCGCCGCGCCCAGTCCAAAGCCCATTGTGCCCAGTCCGCCGGAAGTAATAAAGGTTCTGGGACGGGTAAACTTGTAATATTGCGCCGTCCACATCTGATGCTGTCCCACGTCTGTAGCAACAACCGTGTCGGGCTGCGCCATTTTGTTTACGGCTTCTATTATGCTTTGGGGGTTGAGCCGTGACCTGTCCATTTCGAGATGTGAGTCGGGGCAATTCTTTATGGCTTCGACTTCCTGTCTCCAGTCGGCTCTTTTTGTCGGTTCGAGATGCGCGTTGAGTTTTGTCAGCACTTCTTTGACATCTCCTATGAGCGCAACATATGCCGGAATATTCTTGCCTATCTCCGCCGGGTCGATATCTATGTGTATGATTTTTCTGCCTTTGCAGAATTCCTGCTTGTTTCCTGTGGCTCTGTCAGAAAACCGTGTGCCTATGGCAATAAGCAAGTCACTGGCAGACATCGCCTTGCTGGCGGCAAACTTGCCGTGCATGCCCGTCATGCCGAGAAATCTTGGATTTTTTGCATCCATTGCAGAAAGTCCCATCATGCTGCTGCCTATCGGCGCGTCAATGTTTTCGGCGAACATTTTAAGTTCCTTCGTGGCATCGGAGATTATGATTCCGCCGCCTGCATAAATGAAGGGTCGCTTGGCTTTTTTTATGAGCGCCACGGCGCTTTCGAAAGCCTCTTTACCGTTTTTGTGAGGCTGCTTTGTTTCGTTCGTTACCGCCGCTTGGTACTCTATTTCTTCGATTTGGATGTCCTTCGGAATGTCAACAAGCACAGGACCGGGTCTGCCGCTGTTGGCGATGACAAAAGCCTCTCTTATGACTGCCGAAAGTTTGTTTATGTCTTTGACTATATAATTATGTTTTGTGATGGGCATCGTCACGCCTGTGATGTCAACTTCTTGGAAGCTGTCGCGCCCGATCAGCGTAGTGGCTACGTTGCCGGTGATGGCGACAAGCGGCGTAGAATCGAGGTAGGCATTTGCTATACCGGTAACAAGATTGGTTGCGCCGGGTCCCGAAGTGGCGATGACAACGCCTGTCTTGCCTGTGGCGCGCGCATAACCGTCGGCGGCGTGAGTGGCTCCCTGCTCATGAGCCGAGATATAATGCGTGATCTTGTCACTTGCTTTGTATAATTCATCATAGATATGAAGCACCGTGCCGCCGGGATAACCGAACACGGTATCGACGCCATGGCTAATAAGCTCTTCTATCAATATTCTGGCTCCGCTTATTTTCATTTGCTACCTCCTTCTCTTATAAAAAGACCTACGGTTTGCCGTAGGTCGTGATTATCGTTTTTTGTTTTTTGCGTATATAACAACTTTAACCATCAACTTTAGGCAAAACCTTATCTACACCATTGACTAGGACTAGTACAATAATGCTAATAATGCTAATTATTATGATGTTTGCCAAAGCAAGCGCCGTATACATTCTTCTCCTTAAGATAATACATTGTATGTATTTCCTTTATGAAATTACATTATCACACAATATTTGCGCTTGTCAAGCATCTTTTTTCATATTATAAA
>CAYJBS010000016.1:0-27712 GCA_964368435.1 uncultured Christensenella sp.
GCTGACGGCATATCGTATTTTTTTAGCGTTTTTTCTATTCTTTCGGCAACCGAGGCTCGGGCAAGACAGCGTTCCGACGCCCATCGGGATATCAACGCCATACCAATTCCAACGGCTTTGCCGTGCGGTACGGAAAAATTTGAGTGCTTCTCGACCGCATGACCTAGGGTATGCCCGAAATTGAGAATTTGTCTGATTCCGGTATCCAAAGTGTCGACTTCGACTACCTTTTTCTTTATTTTCAGACAACGGAATATTATTTCTTCAAGTCTTTGTTTATATTCGCCGCGCTCCATAATGTCAAAAAGTTGTTTATCCATTATGGCGCCATATTTTATTATCTCGCCAATGCCGTTTTGCCATTCCAAAGGCGGCAGAGTATCGAGAAAATCCGTATCGATTATTACTTTTGACGGTTGATAAAAACTTCCTGCAAGATTTTTCCCTGCTGAAAGGTTTATTGCCGTCTTGCCACCTATTGAAGAATCCACCATCGCCAGTAAAGTCGTTGGGATTTGTATAAGCCGAACACCTCGCAGATATGTCGCCGCGGCGAAACCTGCGGTATCGCCTACGATGCCGCCGCCCAAAGCAACGATAATATCGCTTCTTGTAATGCCGCTATCGGCAAGGAAATTATAAATTTTTTCGACGCTTGAAAGCGTTTTGTTGTTCTCTCCGGGAGAAAGGCTGAACGAATGTACCTCAAATCTACTTTTCAAGCTGTCTTTCAGGCTGTCCAAATATAACGCCTTTACATTGTCATCGGTTATGACAGCCACTCGTTTGCAGTCATAGTCCGCAAGCAATTGAGCAAGTGTTCCGTTTTTTAGGCAGTTCTTGCTGAAAACAACTTTATAAGGCTGTGATACTTTTATGTCTAATTGCATTTTTTCTCCCGATTTCATTCTACTTTCATTTGAGCATTTTTTCAAGGTATTTTTCTTATTTATAGCGTGCGCATGAAATCCTTGAGTTTCAAAACCTTGTTCATCACCCTTTCGAAGGTTGTAGGGTCAAGCGATTGAGCGCCGTCGCAAAGCGCCGCTTTGGGATTGTTGTGTGTCTCGATAAGCAGTCCGTCTGCGCCTGCCGCCGTAGCCGAAAGCGCCAACGCCTCGACCAAATCGGCTCTGCCCGAAGCATGGCTGGGATCAACGATGACCGGAAGATGCGTCAGCTTCTTCAGCACAGGTACCGCCGATATGTCCAGCGTACTTCTTGTGTAGGTTTCAAAAGTGCGTATGCCTCTTTCGCAAAGTATAATGTTGTTGTTTCCGCCTGCCATTATGTGTTCCGCGCTCAAAAGAAGCTCCTCAACGGTGCTGGCTATACCCCTTTTCAGTAATATGGGTTTTTTGCAGCCGCCCAGTTCTTTCAGCATGGAGAAGTTCTGCATGTTGCGCGCGCCGACTTGAATCATATCCACCTCATCGAAAAGGTCAATATCGCCGATGCTCATAAGTTCGGTGACAATGGGCAAACCGGTAATGCGCTTGGCTTCAAGCATATATTTGAGTCCTGTTCCGCGCAGTCCTTGGAAGGCGTAAGGCGAGGTGCGAGGTTTGAAGGCGCCGCCGCGAAGTATTGTTGCTCCGCTGGTTTTTACATATTCGGCAATTGCCGCAACCTGCTCTTGGCTCTCTATTGAGCAAGGTCCTGCCATGACTTGGAAATTCCCGCCGCCGAGTTTGACTCCGCCCACATCGACAACAGTGTCGTCCTCGTGCATTACTCTGTTGGCTTTTTTGTAGGGTTCTTGAATTCTCTTGACTGCCTCGACTACGGGAAAAGTCGAAATGGCGTCCATATCAAGAGCCGCCGTATCGCCGACTACACCCAATATAGTCTTTTGCACACCCTCGTTTACTTGAATAGTAAAGTCTTTGGCTTCCATCCACCTTATGAGTTCGTCAACCTGGGGGTTTTGTCTGTTGCCTTTTACTACGATAACCATAATTCATCTCCGTTTTTTTGTTTTATATTTATTATTCTCGACTTATTTGATTTATTGATAAAAAAAATCAGGCACCTTATTCCTAAAGTGCCTGATATATGAATATCTTATGGGGTGGTTTTTATAAGGATTTAGGCACTATGAAATAAAGGTCTTATAGTAATAATAAAACCCGCAGCTAAACCCGAAATAGAAATTATTGAAGTTCTTGTTTGTCATTTTCTTCACCTTAGTATTAGCATATACACAATTCAACGGTTTGTCAACGGTTTTTTTAATTTTTGTAAAAACAATGCTAGATCGATTGTTTCGATAATTTCAGCAACGCCATTATTTCGGCAACCTTGCTTTCCAGCGGAAGCGAGCCGTCGATACGAAAATCCGCCGCCAATTTATAGACTTCAGTTCGGCGGTCAAACAAATTCTTTATTTCTTCTTTGCTTTTTTGGGCGGCGACAGGTCTGCCTCCTTCGGTCATTATTCTGGCAAAACACAACTCGAAAGGTGTGTCGATATATACCACCTTTGCGCCTTTCAATAAATTACGGTTTCTTTCCGGCATAGGCAATCCGCCACCTGCGCTGATAACTGCGCCGGGCTTTTCCACCAATGCAGAAAGCATGGCTCTTTCGATCTCGCGGAAATATTCCTCGCCTTTTTCTTCGAATAATTTTTGTATGCTGCCATACCTGCGCACGATTTCTGCGTCGATATCAATAAAAGCAAGTCCGCTTTCTCTCGCCAAAGCCCTTGCAGCGGTAGTTTTGCCGCTTGCCATAAACCCTATGAATACAATCGGCTTCTTCAAAAACTGCTTCTTCATATATGCCGTCGTTCTGTTGACGATTTGTACGATTTCTTCTTCGGAAAAGGTCCATCCGTTCCAAATCTCTTGCGCCTTTGCCGCCTGACACACCAGCATATACATACCGTTAATAAACGGTATGCCTTCTTGCTCGGCATATTGCAACAATCGGGTTTTTTCCGGATTATAAATAAGGTCAAAGATGCATTTGCACCTTTTTATGACGCTTTCTGTAACGGGACAACTCTCGACATCGGGGTACATGCCCGACGGAGTGCAATTTATTAATAAGTCATATTGACCTTCAATATCTTGCATATCAACGACGTATATTTCGGCATCGGCGTTTATGCTATAAGCCAATTCTTTCAGTGTATCGCCCCTTTCGAAAGATTTTTTTCGCAAAGCAAGCGTAATTCTGCCGCCGTGCTTTGCCGTCTCCGTCACTGCCATGCGCGCCACACCGCCGCCACCGAGAATAAGCACCTCGCCCGACAGATTGGCGCCGAGCTTCTCGACACTCTTCAAAAAACCGTAAACGTCGGTATTGTAGCCCTTGCCGCACTTAACGGTGTTTACGGACATATAACTCTTTGCCGTGGTATCCAAACAGTCAAGATATTTTATTATTTCGGTTTTATACGGTATGGTTACGTTATAGCCAAAAAGTTCCCTCAACTCCGCAACGCACTTCTCTTCGAGGCGCGGCAAGTCAAACAAGGAGTATTTCGCCGTGATATTTTTCAGACCAAACAAGCGTTTGTGTATAAACGGCGACATAGAATGCGTTAACGAATGACCGATAAGAGCGTACTTCATTGTTTTTTCCTTGATACTTAGATGAACAGCGACATATCCGATTCTTCGGCGTGTCCAAGCATAGCAGCGACGCCGCCGGCTTTTACGCCGTCAATAAGCTCTTCCATCTTTATGCCCATAATATCCATACTCATTGTGCAAGCGACAATTTCCACTCCGTTGTCCATTGCCGACTGAATGAGTTCTTCCAAGCTGTTGACATTCTTTTTCTTCATTATATAGCGAATGAGTTTTCCGCCCATGCCGCCCATATTCATTTTTGAGATGCCGAGCTTTTTGCTGCCTCTGGGCATCATGCGTCCGAACATCTTGCTTAACAAATCTTTTTTCACTCTGACACGCTTGCTTTTTCTCAAAATGTTCAGTCCCCAGAAGGTGAAAAACATCGAGACTTTGCGTCCCATTGCGGCGGCGCCGTTTGCAATAATGAAGGAAGCTATCGCCTTGTCAAGATCGCCGGAAAAAACTATGATATTCTTTCCGTCGCCGCTGACTCTTGCGCATTGTGACTGTCCGCCTTTGATAACGATTGCTTTTGAGACACCTTTTGCTGAGCTGATGCCCCCAAAAGTGTTGCCTGTTCTTCTGCACCAGGCTTCAACATCGGCGCCGAAAGCAGGGTCCGTCGTCGATATCTCGATGACATCTCCCTCATTGGCGGCTTTTATGGCGGCAGACAGCTTCATAATAGGACCGGGGCACTGAAGACCGCAGGCATCAAGCATGATTGAAGTACTTTTTCGGTCGGTTTTTATCGGTTGCATCGTTTCGGTGTCTATTCTGGTGTCTTTCATTTTTATGGTGTCTCCCTTTTTTATGCTTTCATAAAGTCTATAACCTCCTGACAGGTTGTAGCAGTCAAAACCGTTGGCTTGCAGTATTCTGGCTGCAATATATCCTCTCAATCCTACCCTACAGGTAACATAAATTCTCTTGCTTTTGTCCAGTTTGTCGAGATTTTGTCTGAGTTCGTCCAGCGGCATGTTTATGAAACCTTCTATTTCTCCGTTTTCATATTCTTCCTGTGTCCGCACGTCAATAAGTGTAACCTCGTCTTTCTGCAGGTTGTCCAACTCGTCCCAATGGAAGACTTTGACTTTGCCGCTAAGGATATTTTCTGCGACAAATCCCGCCATATTGACAGGGTCTTTCGCCGAAGAATAAGGAGGAGCGTACGCCAATTCAAGCTTGGTTAGGTCATAAACCGTCATTTTGGCTCTTATGGCAGTGGCAAGCACGTCTATTCTTTTGTCCACTCCCTCATAACCGACGATTTGCGCGCCCAATAACTTGCCGTTTTCTTTGTCAAAAATAATTTTTATCGACATATTCAGCGCCCCGGGATAATACGAAGCGTGAGATACCGAATAGGTATATGACTTTTCATAAGGCAATCCCAGCGTCCGAGCTCTTGTTTCGCTCAAACCCGTCATGCCTACCGTCAAATCAAAGGCTTTCAGAATGCCCGTTCCCTGCGTGCCTTCGTATGTGCTTTTGATGCCGCAAATGTTGTCGGCGGCTATTCTGCCCTGCTTGTTTGCAGGCCCTGCCAGCGGCACAAAGTATCTTTGGTCAGTGCAAAAATCCGCCACCTCAATGACGTCTCCCACGGCATAAATGTTGTCGTCAGAGGTCTGCATATTTTCGTTTGTTATGACTGCGCCGCGCTTATTTACGGCAAGTCCGGCTTGTTTTGCCAAACGGCTTTCGGGAGTTACTCCCACAGCCAAGACCACCATATCCGCCGACATTTCTCTCTCGCCGAGAATAACCTTCAGTTTGTCGCCGTCATCTGATATTTCTTTGACTCCGTCATTGAGCATCAGCTCCACGCCTTTTTTCCGAATATGATTGTGTACATCGCATGCCATATCATAGTCCAAAGTGGCTATAACATGGTTGGCAAATTCCACAATGGTGACGGATACCCCTGCATCAACGAGGTTTTCCGCCATCTCTATACCAATATAGCCTCCGCCCACAACTACGGCTTTCTTCGGCTTTTTGTTGTCGATAAAGTCCTTTATGCGGTATGTGTCGGGAATGTTTCGAAGACTAAATACTTTTTCGTTGTCAATGCCTTTTATCGGGGGCTTTGTCGGTTCCGCTCCGGGAGAAAGAATGAGTTTGTCATAACTTTCTTGATATTCTTCTCCGCTTTGGCTATTCTTTACGCTTATTTTTTTCTGCTCACGGTCGATTGCCACAACCTCGCTGAAGTTCCGGACATCGATGTTGAACCGCTGACGGAAACTCTCGGGCGTTTGCAATGTCAACCTGTTTTTGTCTTTTATTGCGCCGCCTATATAATACGGCAATCCGCAATTGGCGAAGGAAATATATTCTCCCCTCTCAAACATAATAATCTCTGATTTTTCGTCAAGCCTTCTGAGTCTTGCTGCTGCGCTGGCTCCCCCGGCTACACCGCCGACTATTATAATCTTAGTCATAAAAAATCTCCTTTGTCCTGTTATTATACCTCATTATTCAATAGATTGAGTAAGTTTGATAATAATTTTTGCAATGCTGAACCTGTTGTTCTTGTATTCGTTTAAATCTTGCTTATCGGAAAACGCCTCCGGAGCAAGGATTTTTAGTTGTGCCAAGGTCTCGAATTTGATTTGAAAGAGGACACTTACTTGCGCGTCTTGCGCAAGATTGGCGACGGAAGCCAACATATTTTCGGTTGCAAGCATTGCTCTGTCTGCGCCTGCATCCGCAATTTTTTCTCCCTCTGCGCCGAATATTACGCTACTAAAAGTCAACACCTCCTTCAGACTTTCAGTTGCTCCCTCAAAATATACCTCGAGATCACCCTTCAATTCTCCGATATTGGTTATGTCTAGTTTGTAGCAATAGACCTCTCCCGGTTTCATCGAAAGGATAGTTATATCATTTTTGGCGGTATACACGTTTGTACCTTCAACGATGTCAAGCACACCGTCACGGTCGAAATCTGCCGCCTCATAAAGCGTTGCGTCAACCTCTATTGTGCCCGCCGTAAAAATTATGTTGTTAATGTACTGCGCCGAGGGAGTAAACCATGCCGCAATGGCAGTAGTAAACACGCCCAGCGTTATGAAAAGTAATAATATCGAACCTACAAGCCGTTTTTTCATGCTTGCACCTCTATATAGAAAATGCGGAAAACCTGCTCTGTCCCGACACTCACTGAAGCAAATATCTCATATATTCCCGCAATGTTTGTGTGTGTAACTTTGGTCAAATCGTCTGTTGTTGCGGTCGAGGCTGCGGGAAGGCTGCTGAAATCCCACGCAACGGCATAAAAATCGCTTTCGGAATAATATATGGCATTGGGTACCGTAAAAGCGGTTTTTGAGTATCCATAGAAGAAGATTGACTCCAGCACAGCTGCGGCAGTTTTTGCCGAAACTTCCGCTTGCTCGGACAAATATCCGAACTGCACGGGCTGCTCTTTGACCTCGTTATAATCATTATAAACCTTTATGCCTTTATTGTCCATATATATGTATGTTGAGGAGTTGTACCTGCCCATAGCGCCATAATAAGAATCAATAACGGGTGATGATTGATTATATAAGAAGACTTCCTTCAATAACGATAGTTTTTCCAGTCCGTTATAAACCTTTATCGGGTTGTTTTGGATATAAAGATATTCAAGCATTCCCAGCGTAGAGAGCCCCTCAATCGTTTCGATGTCGTTGTTGTCTGCAATGAGAGTGACAACCGAATTGGCGACAAAGAGCGCCGACAGCAAAGGCAGATTGTTGGCTCCGATGTCAAGCGTAGTCAATCTGTTCAACTCGGCAAACATATCGAGTTCCAAATAGTTTATGCCGCAGTTACGCATGCTTAAGTGCGTAACTTTTTTGTTCTGTTTGAGATACTCCATGTCGGAAGCAGAAAATCCTATGTTGTCAAAATTATATTTATAAGTTGCGGTGAAAAATTCTATGCCTTTATAGCTTTCTATACGACTTTGAGTGTGCCCCAAAAGCACAAATGTGTCCTTTGCCGCAGCTGCTTCGTTGATTGTCAATACGCCGTCGGCATCTGCATCATAGAATGACAGCGCCGCCGAATAAAAACTTGCGTCGGGGATACCTTCGGAATTGTTGTTTATTATTCCCGGCAGTGTGAAATATGAAACCAAATGGTACGCGCCTTCGCCGCCATCAAAGAAATATTCTACCGTCACAAGCGTGTCCACGGTAGCGGCATATGTCGGGTGGAAAGTGAACAGCACGTTGTTTTGGTCCTCCGAGTCGTCAATAATTTCTATCGAACCCTCGGGGTGACCGCTAAGCGAATACGTGACACCGAAGCCTGCGTATTTTCTGAGCATTACGAATTCTTTATAGGTCGTGCCGCCTGTAGCGTCAAGCAAATCCGAATCTGCCAAAAAATATGCGTAAGAAAATCTGTCAAGCCCCTGTTCGCCGCCAATACCCGAAGCATCGACATAAGGTATTCTGATGTCGGCTTCGACATAACTCGGCGAATTGGCAACAAAGCTAAGTCCCATTTTGAGGAAAACTTCTTCATCAATCGACGGCAGACTGTCTACAACTATTTTGTCATAACCTGTTTCTTCATCGTGAACAATGCGATAATAACCGTCATTGTTTATAAAAGTGTAATCGGGCGCCTGCGAAATACCGTAAGGCGTAAGCTCCGAAAGCAGCGGCAGATTTATAAACGAATGGATATTGATGATTATTTTTTCTTCGAATCTCATGTCCTTGACTATTCTGTTGACTATATCAAGGTTGTTTTCTAATACAAAATTGACGGTATATTCGACAAGTCTTGTTTGGTTGTCGGCATCGGTTATCGTCACACTTAATACAATTGTTCGGCTGTGCGAGCCCTTGTTGAGAATGCGCTCATTTATTATATCGTCGGGATTTTCAGTGGCATAGCTATAACTCAAGCCGTAATACTTGTTTTCCGACGGCAGTTCGCAATTGCGGTAGATATATATAGAGGGCGAACCGTATTTATGCTCTTCAAAAAATGCGTTCAGCTCTTGCTCTCCATAATCAAGTTTGTCGCTTGCTTGGGAAATAACTGTCAATGGAAAGTCGCGCGTATAGCTCTTTGCGAAATCAGAGTGCGACAAAGTCAGCGTCATAGTTACGATCTCCTCTGTTTCAGGAAATGAAGTAAATATGCCGTTATGGCTTACCAAAGTCGGCTTATTGCTTGCCCAAACGAAGGTTATTCCGCTGTTAAAATAATTTTTAATCAGCGGGATATCAGCCACATAATCATTTTCAAGCGACGCCGTCACATACTCGAATATTCGCGTAGTAAGAGCCGCTTCATCTTGTGAAAGCACTGCCCTTGTTGTGTCAACATAGGTTATCGAGTCATCAATATAAGCGTTGGGCGTATCGAAGACCACCGCGCCCTCGCTTATTGCGCCGCCTGTAATGACAAGCGCTCCGTGATAAAAATGTTTTACGCTCAGCGTAAAGCCGTTCAAATCCAGTGTAAAACCGTTCAAATCAAGGTTTATATCTCTGTTAATGGTCAAATCATAGCTGAGACTGATGTTATCTGTCAGTTTCAGACTTTGCCGTTGCCCTTGGTTTGTTGCGCCTGCTGTCTCGGAGACATCGCTTGCGGAATTGTAATATTTATCAAAAGCATGTTGCCTAAATTGATATTCCGAAGCTATTTCGGTTTGTATTTCTTCTTCCGCCGTAATAGTCGATTCTATCGGAGGAATAGTCGCCGAAAACCATGCAAAAACTGCCGTCAGCATAATCGTCGCGGAGAGTAGGGTAATTATTAAACTGCCGAAAAGTCTTTTTTTCATTGGGCGTACCTTACTATAAACAACTTTTCATAGCTGCCGTTGTTATAATCTATCCTTGCAATCAAGGGCAATTCCGTATCATAATGATTTTGCAAAACAGTCGCCGTTTCGCCATTTATGACAATGTTGGACGAAAGACTCTGCCATGTTATTGCATAAGTCTGTCCGCCAAAATTGCATTGTTGCGGCAACGCAATCTCGTTGTCGATATTGTCGATGCGATAAAAACTGTCCTCTTGCAGTATTCCTTTTATTTGGTGCAACACTATTGAGGCGTATTTTTCATCTGCAACGCTTTCGTGGGCATTGCTATCGCCCATCGCAGAAGCGTCATCGGAAAAATTGTTATACATTCTGGCGAACGCCCATGCTATTCTGTTGAACATAGCAAAACGCGCAGTCGACCTGGTGGATTGACTTATGTTCAGCATCTCAACTATCGAAGCATTATCCATAAGAAAACCATAATTAATGACCCCCGAGGAGTTCAGGTTCAACCTTTGCAACTGGCTCAAACCGTCAAGGAATGAGGTGTCATATAAAGTCACAAGGTTGTTGTTTATGGTGAGTTCTTTCAGTGTTGAAAGCTGTTGCAAACGGCTGTAATCATAGGTATAACCTCTGCTAACATTCAGCTTGTTTACATTTATTATGTATTCAATGCCTTCAAGACTGCTTATATACGGACTTCCTTCGTTGAACAATATTTCGTCAATCGCCACTCCCTCGCCCAGTTCCGCCGCGGATATTTTGCCGTCACCGTCGGTATCGAGTTTCTTGAAAAAATAATACCGCAAAATAGGGTCGGGCATGACGCTTTCGATATCTACATATTCATTTGTGAAACGCGACCAAATCTCTCCCTGCATCCTGTCGTAGAGATTGTCAAAGTTCGGTAACTTCGAAGTAATCAGTTGGAAGGATTCGGTATATGTGTTCCTTTGAGCGTCATCAAAATAAGTCGCGGTGGCATTGAGCGTTATCACGGCATCTGCTTGTGGCGTGATTGTCAGATAAAAAATATCTCCTACCTTGTTTATCGAATAAGTTGTTTCGCCCACCGGCACCGCCCAGTTGATGCTGTATTGCTTGGCGTAATATGGTATTTTGAAACCCGTAGGCAAAGCGTGCTGTGTTATGCCGTCGGCGGCATACTCTCCCGAGGTGTCAACAAAAGGCTGAAGCACAATCGAAAGCCCATTGACTGCCGAAATCGGCACCGCATTATAGCTGTCTGCAACCAACTTCCTTATCTTGTTGTGATTGTTGTTGGCGTTTGTGCGATAATTGTCTATCCAGAGCGTAGCAAGGGTTTTATACAGACTTTGAAGCGCCGAATAGTCGCCTATTCGCATGCCGTTAAGGTTTATTCTGGTCAGCGCCGTCAATTGGCTGAAGTGCGCCGTTTGGTTGTCATCTAGGGAAGCGCATTCGCGCAGATCCAAATATGTAAGTTTACTGCCTATCGAAACATAACCTGTTCCGCCGGTGAAACCCAGTTGACTGATATCTCTTAAAAATACATTGCGATACAGCGTCAATTCATATATCGTGCTTGCGGCGGTAATATATAGTTTTGGCAAGCTGACTATGCGGTTGCTTGTAAGTATCCAGCGTTGTCCTCTGGGAAACAAATCTATTCCGGAAATGTCGACAATGCCTCTCGAAGAAGCGTCAATATAATTGACAGAAGTGTTGCGCTCCGCCAATGAGATTGTGCCGAACGGTGTTTTGTCAAAGCGATAGAAAATATAGTTTCTTAGCGCCGAATCGGGTATGACATCGGCTGCCGATACGGTATACACCCTGTTGGCGGCGACTGCATCATCAATGACAAGCGTGGCGGCAAGCGCGCTGAAACGCCCGATTCTCTCGGCATGAGTTATTTCCACCAAAAGAGTATCATCTTCGAGATTGCTTTCGATATCAAGACCTATGTTGACAAGTTTTGATACCGTATAACTTGTGCCGTACACTACGGTCGAAACCATAACTTTGAGCTTTCTGTTGCTGAAACTTGCCTCGGCGGTTATGCTTTCTATAATACCTGCAGAGGTGATGGTAATACCCGAGTTTGAGCCGTATCTTGTCCAAGCAAGGGAGTACGATCTGGGTTGCAAAGATGAAGGACTGCCCTGCGGCACATCAATGGTCACAGAGGCGCCTAGTGTCGAACCTGTGACGACATCCATTTTCGGTTGCACTGCATCGAGAGCGTTCATGGCAAAAACCAGTTCGTTCAAAGCGCCGTTGTCACTTATCTTTTGACCGCTGATAAAAGTAAGCGATGCTTGAGTTGCGGTGACATTTTTGCGTTGCGCCCACCATGCCCGAACCATATTAAATATGTTTTTGTTATTCGCGGCATCTTCATCCTCTGCCGACGGCGCATAACTTGTCGAGGATTGATAAATGTTGATTGTTGCCAAATTTTGCAGCCACGCGCTGTTTTGTCTTTCTGCAATGGGATAAAAGTCGAGTATCGAAGGATTATCTTGCAGTTGAAGCTCTGACAATACGCTCATTTTGTAGAAAACGCTGTTGCCGCTTGCCGCATTCGTTAAAGAACTTATGACATTATTAAAAAGACGCAGCGTCTGCAAATTTATGAGGTCGTACAGTTCCTCAATGTTACTTATCGAATGATTGGACAGGTTGAGGAGGCTGACGCCAGTGAAGTTTTTTATGCCTCTGATATCGGTAAAAACGTATGATACCGAAGCGTTTGTTTGCGCTTGTTGGTCGATTGTTGACACACCTCTGATGGTAGCCATATTATAAATGCCGTTGCCCGCCTCGTCGGCAACAACGTTGTTCAGCATATAATATGTAAACGACGGATCGGCAATCTCTCCGTTTTTCATAAAATCAGACAACTTTAAATAATTTTTATTGGTCTTTGTTTGTTGCACGACAAAGACATATTCAAGCGTCAAAAAGTTGCTGACTGTACCGACAAGCACGACATAAGTCGCCACCGCCGGATTCTTGAAAACTATCGTGGCTGTCGCCCCTGCCTCTGAATAAGTGTAAGCGTTTGCGCCGCGGGATGCCGTCCACACAACATTGTTCGATTGACTTTTGTATCGCAATGGAAGTGTCGCCCTATAGTTCTTTCCTACATAATTGACATTGAGAAAAGTCGGTTTTGCGACGATTGAGCCATTGATTATTACCCCCAAATCTTCCAACCTGTTCAGTGATGACTGCCACAGCACATTAGTTGCGGTGACTTGATAGTTTATCGGGGTGTTCAGCGGCAAGTTGGCGTAGGCTTGTTCGACATAACTGTTTGTCAAGGCGCTGACAGAGTGCTCTCCGTTGCCGTAAAGCGTCAAGGTCGTCACATTGACAAGGTGCGTGATCGCCCAAAAATCTCGGATATTGTTATTATGAAGGTTGAGCCTTGTCAACCCTGTCAATGGAGCAAAGGCGCTGATTCTGACGCTTCCTTCGACTTTATCCATAACAATCTTTGCGCTTGCCGAAACCGAAAGCGTATTCAATTGCGTCATATTCGACAGTTCAAACAAGTTAACAACGCTATTGTTGAGTGTAAGCGTGACTAGATTCGGATAATCTGTCGCATTGAGCAGGCTCAAATCAAGATAGCCGCCACCGCCGAAATGCGCATTGGCGCCGGGGCTTACATAGCCGTTATAGGTTATTTGAGTAAGCGTTGTGCTGCCTTTCAGATATTCAATGCCCTTGACTCCCGACATACCCATGGCATTGAAAGTAATACCTGAGATGGAGAAATATCTTGATATCGGTATATAGCTTACGGTTTTTTCATCAATAATTGTCGTAGGCGGAGCCGAACTGTTTGAAAGACGGGCAATAAAGGCGCGCCTTGCGCTCTCGTTGGGCACAGCCGTCGTCAACAACTCATATACGCCCGAAGAAACTTCAAGATACATGTTGGTATCGCTCACCGAAATGACAATGAGTTTCCTTGTCACGACAGTCGTTGCTATTGTGATAGTTGTGTTGAGCAGTCCATAGTCGTCTCTTGAGGGCATGGCATTATAATTCAAATATAGCGAAGGTCCCGCCTGCAAGCTGAATGAGCCTCTGTCTCTTGCATAGCTCACAGGTACCCATTGCTTATCGCCGTTATACATGACTACTTCAATTTCTCCTGCCAAATCGCTGATTCTGCCAGCCTCTCCTGCATACAGCAAATAATTGCTTTGCAGCTTGGTCAACGCCTTTGTCATCGGTTCGACATAAGGGTCCCAAACATAACTTAAGGAATCTTTATAAATGGTTATACCCGGGTTATGAAGATAGACATTATACAAAATCGAAAGGTTCGCCGATGTGTTGACATTGTTGAGTCCATAGACCGAAAGATAGGTCAAATTGTCGATTGCCGCATTTTCCAGCGCCAACAACCCACTCGAGGAGTTGTTGATATACAGTTCGGTCAAATTAGTCAAACTTTGCAGCGGCGTAAGATCGGTATAAGCGTTGTTTCTCAAATCAAGTTTGATGATTGCCGCGGCGAAATATTCCAAACCCGATAGGTCTGTTATACCCATTGACATGAGATTGATGTCGCCCCTTTGTGTGGCTATCTCCACGCTATCGATGGTCTTGTTGCCGTCAAAATCGAATATTTCAAACAACTTGTACCGTAGTGTTTCGTCCTTGATGACTGACGCGCTTATTTCCGTCACGCCGTTAAAGATCTTTAATTCGGGATCGTTGCTAATGGACAGCACGTCGAAAAACCGCTTGAGCGTATATTGGTTGTTATAAATTATTGTGGCGCTCAAAGCAACTCTCGTATCGGCTACGGGTTGAGTAATATACGCTCTGTCGCCGACAATCTGAATGATGTCGTCCTTGTCCGTCCACCATTCAACGGGTATATTTGTGAAAGCGCCATAATCTATATATTGCGGCAAATAAATGACATTTTGGAACTCATATATTGGTTTCAAAAAATTAAGTATCTTGTTGGCTTCAATCTGATTGTTCGAAGGCAACATATTGGAAGTGGTATTAAACTTTATCGAGATTTCACTTGCGTCATACTTCAACAATGCGTTGCGGTATGCCGTAATAAAATAGCTTTCGTTTTTGGCGGCGTCTTCCAAGGCGCCTTTCGTATTATAAGCCGTCAGCGTCTTCAATGAAATCAGCTGTTCAAGCGCGAAATAATCGCTCAGCAAGGCGTTGTTGTCTAAATAAAGAGTCGTCAGCGCCCTCATATCTTTCAAGCTTTCGATGCTTGCCACTCCGTTGTCAGACAAGTTCAAACTTTCCAGCCGTGTAAGGTTTTTTAATGACGATATGTTGAGAATATTGTTGTCGGAAAGATTTATGGTTGTAGCTTCGGGGAATGCCGATAACGGCGAAATGTCGGAGATTTTGTTGCCGCTTAAATCTATATTTTTCAAACCGCTGAAGTATTCCAGACCCTTAATGGATTGTATACCGTGATTGGTTATTTCAATGCTGTCAATGACGGAATTGTCAACCTCATCTACTGTGATATACCAATCGTCGTTGGTATCATAAATTTTGCGGAGTTCCTGATACAGGTTAATGTCGGCAATGCAGTTTTCCGAATAGTGCAACACGCCTCCGACGGTGAAGGTAAAGAATCTTTCTTCTGAAACATTGTTTCCCAAATATGTAATTGTCGCTCTTATGGTCACAGGTGTGTTTTGAGGAGGTAACTTCTCTTTAATTATTTGAATATTGCCGCCATCAAGACCGATTTTTACATATTCGCCTACATCAAGAGGATTGTAATATATTCCAAAAGCTCCCAACGGAATGTCATAAACTATCGTTACGTTGTTCTTATGCGCCTTCGGCACGGCAAAACCGTCAAGAAGATTGTCGTCCAAATCGTCTACAAAGGTCAACAAGTACTGATATGCCGCTTCCCAGTATGTGATGTTTTTCAAGACGTTGACTTGAATGTCTATCTTATCCGACACTACTATGCCGTCAAAGTCCGCCGTTACCAAAAGGGAGGTGAACGCCACATCGTCACTAATCAGCGACAGTTCGCCGGCAGTCTTGTCCAGCCCGAAAAAGTCCTTGACTGTATCGGGCAAATCGAAATCTACAACCGCGCCCTGCATAAACGGATAATGGCTTGCAACAGGCAACAGCCGTATCTGTCCCTCATAAACGAAATTCAACGCGCCATGCTCCATGACATATGTTTGACACATTTCATGCAACTTCTCAAAGGGAGTCTTTCCCACTGCTGTCAACTTGAATGTACGCAAGACATTTTTTCCGTTGACGGAAATGACCGCCGACAACTCCAGCGTTGTATCATTATAAGGCGCCTTATACTTTCCGTTTTCGTTCAGCGTTTCTCTGTCGCTTGAAATCCATAAAATATTGGCATCAAAATTCCGCACTCTTGTAGGCAGCAGGATATCTCCCGAAATTTGCGACACATAATCGGACGAAAAATTGCCTTCGAGGAAATAAAAATTCTGTTGAATTATCTGCTCGACTGCCGCATCTGCGCCGCCCCATACCTGCACCTCAAAGCTCAAGACATCCGAGGACGAAAAGACAAACTCCAGCGTGACATATTGTGTAACAACGGGCGCCGTGACAGCGTAAGCGCCGCTTATGATGTCGGTATCGGAACTGGAAAAGCTCATGCCAAAATAGTCGGTTAATGGGGAAAATTTGCCCTCAATATTCAAAACTCCTTCTTTAACACCGTTTGCAAAAATTATGTTTAGATGATCTTGAAAAGCAGTCTTAAATACAGTGTAAGATGCCGATAAAATTTGATAAGAAGAACCTTTGTACGCTCCCTCGTTTATGACGATAGCCGACGGCGTATCAACCGACATATGCCCATCATAAATACCCTTCGTCGACGGCTTTGAAGAAAAAAGCCGACTGACAATGACTTCTTCATAATCAAAAGATATCGAAAAACCTGCGCAATTTATGTCATAGCCTGCAAGGTCGATATTCAAAGGCTTGTCAATAATAAGATTGCTTGTCAATGTTATGTCGTTCGCCAAGCGCAAAGTATAACCTGAATAATCAAAATTGGCGAGTATTTGGTCAAGTTCATAATTGTTTCGTACGAAAATTATTTTGTCCTCGTCACGGAAAAGCTGTTTTGCCATGCCGCTTATTTTCAAGGAAAAATCCTTTTGCGGCAACGAATAATAATCGCCTGCGCCGAGGTGGTATTCCAGCGCTACTTTGTGCGAAAATTTCTCCCCCGGATAAAGCGGCGTTCCGATATCAAATGAAAGTTTTTCATTCTCTGCAAAGAGTTGTCCCAGCGTTCCAACAAACTCTCCGTCTATGTAGAGCAGTACGGCATTTTCCAAACCGCCTTTTGTCAGTGTCAATTCCAGTGAATAATCAAAAGCCGTGTCGCCGCTGTTTTCTACGGCAAAGGCAGTTTGATAAATGTCGCCTTTGTTCGAAAAGACCGTTTGTCCAGAGATATCAACTTCGGAAAAAACCGCCGCAACCTCTCCGCTACCTGCGGCAAGGTCGAAAGGTTTTTCGTTTGTGAACAACGCAAAAACCGCGGTGACGGCTACCATTACCGCGATAAGAATGACTATTATAGAGATTCTTATTTTTACGCTATTTTTCATCTTCCTCTTTGCCTTTTTTCTTCAGTTGCCGCCAAATACTTCGACTTTGGGATGCTATGACGATCAGCACCCCGACAATAATTATAACAAACACAAGGTTCCTTGTTTGGCTGAAAAATTTCACCAGTGTGCCGATAAAAGACGATTTCGTTTGATAAATTCCGATAATTTCAGTTACTTGATGTTTATCAGGTGACAATCCTTCTTTTGTGCCCGAGGTTATCAAACTTCTGCCTTGCGGTCCGTCAATTACGAAGATAGCCTCGTGAATAATTATTATTCCTCTGAGTTCCGGATCGGGTGATACGAAAATCACATAATCACCGGTTTTTACTTCCGATATATCGGCTTTCTTTGCGATGACCATATCCCCCACCATAATCTCAGGCTCCATCGATTGAGAAACTACATAATGGAAGGAATACCCGAACACCGACGGTGTCTTGTTGTTCAAGCGGCTGATTACCGCCGTCACCAACAGTATCATTGACAGCGCAAGCACTATGGCGGTTAGGATTGTTGAGGCTATTTTTATCTTCTTTTTCATTTTCTATATTATCTCGATCAATAGTTTTTCTATAAAGAGCCTTCTGCCCTGATAGATGTTCATGTTGACGCCCTCGGGAGGCGTATCACTGAAGAAAAGCAAGAATTCTATCGACAGCGGCGTGTCTGCAACTGCCGGCACATTCGACACTATCACATAATCGGTATGTCCCGACAGTAAAGTGAAGTCTTCGGTGTCCTTCGGATAGCGTACCGCAAACACATCTGCCATATCGGCGTGTTGCTCTGTCGCCTCGTCATAGAACGCTCCGTCAATATTGTTGAATCTCAACCGAACATTGCCCGCGCGCGAGGGTGTCACCGTCACTTCAAAAAGGTACTGACTCAACGGCACCGCGTCATCAAATACTAGGTTGGCTCCGCCGTAATTTACATTGTTGATTTTCAGTCCCACTTCGCCTGAAATACCCGTGACCTTGACGACAAAATCCCCGGCGTCGGGATCGCCTGTTACAAACCAACCGAAAGCCACACTGACCGCCGTAAGCAGTGACACGACAAGCAAGACTACGGAATATATCAATTTGTTTCGGGCGGCTTTTCTGGTCATTTCGCGCCTCTTCTATTGCGCTTTTTGTTATGCTTTTCCAAAATCTTTTTTTGACGTTCAAGTTCCTTGGCGCGGCGTTCCCTTTCGTCTGCTTGCGCCCTATCGACAACCGATTGCAACGCTTTTGTCTCTTCGATATTCTCCTTGGCTGTTATGTTGTCTTTTGTGATGCGTTTTTTGTTGGCTCTGGCAATGAGTGTCTGTTCTTTGAAACGCAACCTTTCAAGTTTGAGTTTTTGAGTGTTCTCCCTCTTCAACGCTTGTAACAATTCGGTAGCCTTCAATCTGTTCAACAGTTTGAGTTTTTTGCAGATCTCTTCCTGCGCTTTGATTTCCTGCGTTAATCTTGTTTTGGGGTCAAGCGCCATCGGCAACTCGGGTTTTTGGACGGCAAGCAACTCCTCGTACATTTCGTTAGTCAGCTTATTGATGCCGCGGAAAAACTTTTGAAAGGAGACTTTCATCGTTTCTTCAACTACAATGTCGCTTTCTTTTATGCGCTGTTTTTCAATTATCAGTTCTTTTAATTTGTCATAATAATATTGATTGACCAACTCTGAATCTTTCAGCCTGCCCTTGCTACGCAAGTTCGGCGAATACTCTATCATCGGCAGTTCGCTGAACTTCTTTATGCGTCTGCGCTTTGTCGGCACCTTGCTGTAAAGTTCGTGTCGCAATGCGTTGTTCTCTACCATAGATTTCAAGCCGAGAGCAACAAGCATCGTCAAGTCGTCATAATATTCGGTATCGATAGGCAATTTCTTTTGCGAAATCTCTACAGTATAGCCCATTGCCGTATATGTACTTATGAACAACCATAGCTTGTAACAGTTGTTATAATCCGTCTGCATATTTATGATGTTTGTCTTTATGATAGGCGGCGCCACAGGTTTTGCCGCAGACAGCGCTTTGCAAAAATTTGTGTTGCGCAGAATCAGCAGTCTTTTTCTTATGATTTCTATCTTCTTCAGCTGTTCGTGGTTGCGCTTATAGACCGCTTTATTGCCGGGCTGGCGCACCTTCAGGTTGGTATCGTATTCGACGTCGCCGCCGCCGATTTTGAATTTCGACTTCATGACAAGGTTTGTCGTTTCGTAAGAATCGACATGGCTCTTTATGGTCTCGTACCTTTTCTCGATAAACGCAATGAGTTTTTGGATAAGCGCGAAGACAAAACGGTTTTCATAAATAAGCAAATCTTCCTGCATCTCGCTTGTCAACACCTTTGACGGCTGTATTTTGCCGTTCTCATCGATGGCGCGAATAAAATTCGTATGCGAAGCCAAATGCCGTATCGTCACGGCGCTGACTTTTCTTGCCTTCTCGACATTGAGCAACACTTCTTTGTCTTTTATGAATTTTTTTGGGTTTTTTACTATTTGCTCGACGGAATAAATGAGCTTTTCGATAGTCGTAATCCACGAATCATCTACGCTGATAGTTTCCGCCGTGCGAAGTTGCAGCAGCTTATTGCTGCCTGCGCCGACAAAACTTTTGAGTTCGGAAAAGAAATTGTCACTAAGGCTCAATTCTTCAAAAAACTTTTTTAGTGTAGCCGTTTCCATTTTGCGCCTCCACTATACGGTTTTTTGGAGCTGTTTTGTGTACTCCACAGAATGGGCAAACTGCCCTTTGCCGAAAAGCTTTTCGATAAGCGTTACAAGCTCTCCGAGTTCTTTTGTAAGGAAAACTAAATTTAGCGAAGTGAACTTCTTGAGAATCTTTGTCATCACCATGAAGTCTAACCCTTCGTTCTCGGTACCGCCGCAAGCGGTATATACCGGCACAAAGGTTTTGATTTGCTTCAAGATACGATTTCCGAAGGCAACCTTGAATTTCTTTTGTATGAAGTCATCGAGTTTTTCGAGTTTCGTCATGGCTTGATTGGAAAGCTGGCTTTCTGTCAATGCCTTGCCAAACAGCGAATCGAGATAATCGTAAGAAATATTCAGCGGTTGAGTTATCGGTGCGTCAAAATACTTGCCACGTTCATTCAATTGAATGGTGACAGCTCTGTCATATACCTTGTCGGTAATCGTGAAGGTGGAATCGTCTTGGTTGGCAGTGCCTACAAACCAAATATTTTGCGGCACAGTCAATTTGCCGTCAAGTAAGTTTTTCGGATCGCCCTCTTCTCGTGAAGGTACGATATCTATTTTCCATTCGCTGGTATCGGGCATTTCCATAATTGATAGGAATTCGGCGAAATAATACTCAATTCTTGCAAGGTTCATTTCGTCCAGCACAATAAAGTTCATATCGTCGCGGTATGTAGCTTCATAAAGTCCCGAAAGGAAGTCGGTCTCGTTGAATTTTTTTGTGAACTCATTCAAGTAGCCCAGCAGTTCCGCGCGGTCTCTCCATGAAGGTTGCACCGAAACAATCAGCGCATTGTTATAAAAATATTTTGAAAGTGAATATGGCAGACTGGTTTTTCCTGTGCCGCTTATGCCTTCAATAATTATAACTTTCGATGTGGCAAGTCCTGCGATAAATTGTCGCACAACTTCTTTTGAATAATACAGTTTCAGTTGAGAAGCGGAGTAGAATACAAAATTGTCTACAATCTCTTCCAGCGTCATCATGTCGTTGTCAGACATATTTATGAATGCAGGGCTGTTCTTGTATTTTTTATCGATGGCAGTAAGCTTTGTGAAACGGCTTTCAATGCCCTTGCTCGCCTGCTCTTCTTTCTTCGAACCGCCTATCTCTCCCGAAAAGGCGTTAAGCTCGTTGAGCTTCAGTGAGAATATCTTGTTCTTTTCGATGGCAAGCTGTTCTGTCTGCTCTTTCAATTTTGAGATCTCTTCCAACAGTTCTTCTTTTTCAACTTCTTTGTGTCTTATGAATATGTACTTACGAATGCCGAGAAAGACTCTGTAAAAAATAAAAAATACCAGTACAAAATTCAGAATAGAAACAATAATAAGGGTTATCCATCCGAAGACATCAAACCCTTTTATGGCGTCACCCAGTTCGAAAAAATAATCGGGAATATCTTTTGAGAAAATATTTGCTATTGCTGTAAATACCGTACTGAAGAACCTGAGAATGTTTGCTCCCAAGCTCCATACAAAGTCTAAATAGTATTTAGCAAAATCTGCCATAGCATTCTCCCGGACATCTTTTAGCCCTCTTTGGTTTCTTTATCGGCGCTTTCTTTCTCGCTGATTTCCTGCAAGAATTCCGCCTTAATCTTTTCTTTTTCTTCTTCTTTCTTGAGTTTCGTGAAGCCGCGAAGGTTCCTTACGAAAAGGAATACGCAGTATGCCAGCGCCAGTACCGACGGAATGACTACGAAAATAAGAAAGCCTGTGCTGCTTTGGAAAAACAACAACGCTTTTCCCATTCCCTTCAGCTTGAATTGGTACTTGCCTACGACTTCTGTATTGAGAACTCTCAACGGGTCTTCATCAATATTGGCATCACCCTTGGTGATATACGCCACCTGGGCGCCTGTTTCAATGCTGAGAATTCTGTGAGTGTTTAGATCGCGTTTGCCTTCTATAACCGTCCAAAAAGTAATTACATCACCTACTTCAAGTTGAGCTTTCTTTTTGTCGTTGAGAAGTTTCGATACAATAAGGTCGCCGTAAGCGAAATTGTCCTTCTTTTCTCCTACCATCGAGTCGCTCTTTACGGAAAGAAAGGTAGACCCGAGGACATTGTTATAGCCTTTTGCTGTATTGGAGATAGCGGCGATAGCAACTATCAATACGAACAAGCAAATAATTATTGTCACAACATTCGCTGCGCGAATTAGTACCTTGGTTACTTTCTGGTTTTTTTGCATAATGGTATACCGCCTATCGTTTTTTCACCCTTTTTTAGAGTTATATTAATTATAGCACAAATAATAATAATGTTAAGCGGGAAATTGAAGTTTTCCCGCTTAATACTTATTTTTTTATACTATTGTGCAACAACGGTGCCTATGAATTTCAAAGCAGTGGTGATTGTGTCGGCAAGTATGGAATTGAAGCAGTTGGCATCCCAGCCCTCAAGCCACAAGGATATGTCCATATAACCGTTGTAGCCGGCGTCGGTTGTGCCTGTCAAAGTCGTCAGAACCTGTGTGTCGGTCGAGATGCTGTCTGTGGCATAGATTGTGCCTGCCGCAACAGTCGTACCATTTACCCAGTTGTAATAATCAAGAGCTATGTTGCCCGTTGTGTTGTTGGTGTATCCTTCTGTAGCGTTGGGGTCCCATACTCCGAGAGTAGCCGAAGTTCCTTGATGGAAGGAGATGCGGACTGTGTCTTTTGCATCGACGGCTATTGCGCTGCCTGTGGCGATGTTTTTGTCATCGGTGTCAGCGTTGTTTTTGTGAGCATAGAAGCCTGCGGTCTTGCTGTTCAAAACTATTTCTTTCCAAGCGGCTACATCGGGTGTAGTTCCGGCAACGGAAGTAACTGCCGATTCAGAGGCTTTCAGAGCAACTTGATACTCATTGTTGGAGTAGAAATAAAGTCTGAAGGTATAATGAGTGGTGTCACCGGCAACAGTGTCGATTCCTGCGGGAACAGTAAAAGTGTTTCCGTTGGCGGTCGTAGCATGAGACAATGCCTTAAGCTCGCCTTCTGTAGCGAACTGTCCGTTGTTGTATGCAAGTATTGCGGCGGTGATTTCGTCCTTTGTTACATAAGACTTAAAAGTGCCTGCGAGTCCTGCGGTCGCCAAAGAGGGATCGGTATCTGTAGCAGGTGTCAAGGATATGTACAGACCGTCTTGCGTTGTGACATTGACATCGAAGCCGTTGAGTTCAGGCTCGTTGTTCATGGTGAACCACGCATAGGTTGAAGTAGCTGCAAGTGATACGGCTACGGCTAATATCATGATAGATATTAATAACTTTTTTGTTGCTGATTTCATAGAAAACCTCCATTGGATTGATTATTTTTATATTTTGTTGTTTTTAATATATTGCTTTGAACAGCATTTCCATTCTGATGATGCCGCCCTTTATGTCATCTACGCATTCGCGGTCCCAGCCTTCAAGCCACATGACTATGGTATATTTATTGACGGCGTCCTTCTCGAAGTTCAGCTGTCTTTGTTGCATAACCGTCGCAAGCGTTGCGAAGGGAACAGTCAAATACGGAACCTCTATTCCCGAGCCGACATGATCTTCAGGCTGTCCTACCTTCTCTTCGGGATATTCCTTTGGCATGGCATAAATGTTTGTGATGTCATTTTTTATTACCATAACCCTGACCGCCGATTCCGCGCCTTTGGTACTCTTTTTGAGCGCAATCTCCACATCGTAGTCGAGTATTACCGAAGAAGTATTCCTGACATAGAACGTGTATGCAAAATATCTTCTTTTGTCATAATCGTTCTTTGAGCCGTCGTCTTCAGCGATGTTTTCGGGAATATCCGACAGCGTCGCATGCGTCTGTTCTTTCAGTCCGGGAGCCGTAAGTCTCGAAGTTGGTGACCGAAAATCTCTGTATTCCGACAATGAGAGGGATATCCGAACATTGGACTCTATTCCTATAACAAAGTTCCCTACATTTTGTCCGTAGACGGTAACTAACACTATTATTATCGAAATCATAGCGGTGACTGCAATAATCATATTGGCAATCTTCTTCTTTTTCGCTGTTCCGTAATATTTTGCTATCGTCTTGGCCAATCTGTATCTCCTAAAATCAAAAAAGCCACTCGCCTGTCTACATACAGGTGAATGGCAACTGGCTGCCTACGAGAGGCCCTATAGCTTTGTGTCATTGTCTTGCGACAATTTTACTTTTTATGCTTCTATGTCAAATAATATATCATTTCATCAAAAGTTTGTCAACGCTTTTTCATTAAGTTTTTAAAGATTTTTTATTGCCACGGAGTCAAAATAACTGCGTTAATCAACTCCTTGGGATTGCCCGGTTTTGCAAAATAAAAACCTTGACCGTACTTGATGCCCAAAGACTTGACGTATTCCACAACCTCGGCATTTTCTATTCCCTCTGCAATAATCATTATATTCTTTTCTTGCGCGTAAGAGACCAGCATTTTTATGATTTGCCGTGACATTTCGTTTTCTTTTGTCTGCTTGATGAAACCGCGGTTTAGCTTTATTATGTCTATGCTGGTATTCTCAATTCTGTTCAAGGAAGAAAATTCCAGCCCGTAATTGTCGATGGCTATCTGAAAACCCATTTGGCGCAGTCTCATGATATTGTCGTTTACTTGCTCGAGACAGTCGAACATTGCGAACTCTATGATTTCCATGCAGATGCTGCCGGGATTTATGCGGTATTTCTTTATTATTCGGCGCAACTCGTCGGCAAGCTGAGGATTCATAAGCTGCTTTGGCGAAAGGTTGAGACTCAACAACAGTTTTCTGTCGGGGTATTGCGACTTCCATTGCAACGACTGCTTTATTAATTGTTCAAGCGCCCAGAAGCCCACCCAGTTTATGTCGCCTGTATGCTCCATAATATCAAGAAACTTGCTAGGCGGCAATACGCCTTTTTCTCTGTGATTCCACCGCAACAGCGATTCTGCGCCGAACACCTCGAGGCTTTCCAAATCAACAATCGGCTGATAATATAACATAAATTCCCGATTTTCGATGGCGCTTTTTATTTCGACATAGCTTTTGTATTCTTCCGTTTCTTTGTTGGAAATGTTTTTGTCGTATACGGCAAATTGGTTTATGCCCTTTCGTTTTGCCGCCACCAATGCCAATTGAATGTTTTGTTTCAGCGCCTCGACGCTGTCGCTCTCGGGAAATGACGCCACTCCGACATTTACGTCAAAATCTATCTTCAGCGTACCTGCAATTAAAATGCTTTTTTGTGTTTCTGCAATCAGCAAGGCGCATAGTTGATTGAGGTTTTTCACCGAAAGGCTGCCCTTCAAATAAATAAATATACTGTCTTTTTCTTTGCCGGCTTTTATTTCGTTGTTGAAAAGCAGACGGATATTGTTTATCATTATATCCAAAGCGTTGTCATATTGTTGCGCGCCGAAACTCTTTACCAACGACTGGCTGTCGCTGATTTCGATATTAAACAAGGTGAACGGCGTTTTTTTGTTCATGACGATTTTTTTTCGGATAAACTCATCGAATTCGCTGCCCTCAATTATTTCTTTGCCGCCTTTTATTTCCGACCATTTGTTTCTTTCTTTGAATACCGATCTTACGATAAAAAACAGCAACGCCAAGCTGACGACGATAAGAATAGCCGTGAACAGAATTATCGTCGGCTGATCGAGATTTATGGCGTTTGTCATGGTTTTTATCATTACTTTCCTCTGTTTTTATAATCGTTGAGAAGTCTTATGGCTTCTTCTTTCGGCATTGCTTTGCCAAAATAATACCCTTGTATTATATCACACCCCAAAGCAATCAGCATATCAACTTGTTCTTTTGTTTCTGCGCCTTCCGCCACGCAACGCAAACCGAGGTCGTCGGCAAGTTTAATAAAGGTGCCGGTAATAAGACTGCTGTACGAATTGCTTTCTATATCCTTGATAAATTCTCTGTCTATTTTTATCACGTTTATGGGCAACTTTTTCAAATAAAGCATCGAAGAATATTCCACTCCGAAGTCGTCCAGATGTATTGATATCCCCTCTTTATCGAGCATTTCCAGCTTGATTATAGTGTTGTCAAAAGACGACATAAGGAAGGATTCGGTAATCTCAATGGCAAGACTTCCCCTGCGTAAATTATATTTGCGGTACTCGGCAAGAAATTTCTCTACAAACCCTTCTTGCATAAGCTGTACGGGAGATACATTCAGCGACACCGTGACGTCTTCTGCGGCAATAGTTACGGCAAATTCCATGGCTTTGCGGTAGACCTGTTCGCCTATTTCTATTATGCTGCCGTTCTTTTCGGAAAGTTCAATAAGTTCTTTTATGGAGATGCTGAGCTTTTTGGTGATTCTTGCCAAACCTTCGAACCCGACAATGCGATTTTTGGATATTGAGAACTGCGGCTGGAAAAATAGCGTCAATTCATCCTTTGCTATCAAGTCCAACACCGCCTGTTTGGATTCATACACGGCGAGGTCATTTCGTTGCAGCGCATCATAATATACGCCCCACTTCTTGTTCTCTGTTCTTTTTATGATATGCAAACTTTGTTTGGCTTGTCGCAGAGGCTCCTCTGTCGAACGGCTCTCATACGGCGAAAAAACTTTCGAAACGCCCATTTTGATGGACACTCTTACGCTGTTATTGTCTATTGTAATGGGCTGATTCAGTTGCGCGAGGTATTTGTCGCTTCCTTGCATGAGATAGTCGGTCTCCGCGCTCTTCGATGCCAATATAACAAAAGTCTCTATTTCTTGAAAAACTCTTTGCGGAAATATCTCGTTGAGCCGCTCGGTAAAAATTCGTAATACTTGGTTATAGAACTTTGCGCCGAACATTGCGCGGTAGCTGTTGATGCTGGTTATTTCAAGTACCGCAACGCCACATCTTTCATTTTGGTCACTGCGCCGTATCTCTTCATATTGCTTTTCGAGTAATTTAAGAGAAGGCAGTCCCGTCAGTCTGTCGCACTCTATGTCGTGCTTTGCCTTCAAATAGTCGCTCATAATCTCTGTAATGTCGGTGCCTATCATACGAAAGCCAACAAGGGATTTTGAGGTCAACAAGCGAACATATTTGAACTCTCCTGCCCTGTTTTTCAGCTTCAACGTGACATCGCCGTTGTCGGTAAGAGCTTTTTGGAGCTTTTCGTTGTTGTCTATCGTGTAGGAAATAATCTCCGTATGGCTGAATTCCTTTTTGAATTTGCTGTTCTTATAAAGAATTCTACCGTATTTGTCGATAAAAATGCTGTACTTTCCGCGGGTAAAGCTTCCGACGAGATGTTTGTTGTTATGAAGAGATGAGAATAGAACAATCAAAAAGGCGCCGAGGAAAGATACCGCCGCCACCGCCGCCACATATAATATGCTGCCCAGATTTTCTTTCTTGATCATATCAGCCATTTTTTGGGAGTCTGTATATCCTATTATATAATAATTCGATAAAGTCAGCTTTTTTGTTGCAATATACTTGGTTTTTCCGCCTATTTCGGAAAAGATGCCTTTGCCGTCTTCGATGTCGCCGAAAGCGTCGTAAGACACCATTTGATAAAGCGTATCGACAGCGGCTTCTTCCGCCGAAGCAATTATTAAGCCGCTCTCGTTGCAGAGCAACACGTTCTCAAGTTCATAGACGCCTATTTTTGCGACAAAAGCGTCATAGCGGCTTATGAGCAAGCTGTAACCGTCTTGCTTTTGACGGGCAAAGAACAAATAGCTTTCGCCCTCCAGAGTATGTTTAGAGAGGCTTTTTGCTCCGCTTCGTACCCTGCTTGCCGAAAATTGCGTAAGCTCCACAGACGACGAACCACCGGAAGTAACCAGCGCCAATTTGTTGTCTTGCGTCAAGGTTCCCAAAGCATAGTATCCCGTAGGTAAAATGTTGTTGGTAAGATCAAGATTATTGAAAGCAAAGGTTATTTCGCCATCAAATACCGCCGTGGCATTGTTCATCGATTGATCGTGAATCTCTCGATATCTGTCTTTTATATTCTGATTCAGATAGGCGAAATAAATCAGCGCGACGGTAGACACCGCCAACACTATAACAA
>CAYJBS010000017.1:0-19803 GCA_964368435.1 uncultured Christensenella sp.
AGATTGGTGGCACCAGCAGAAATAAAAAACGAGTATGCAGAATACGTGAAAGAGTTGGCAAGGAGTGCATAGCGTTTGGGCTACCTTATTTATACAAGGTTCGAAGAAGCATTGCTGTTCTTAAAAAACCAAGAAAAAATTGATCTTCAAGGGGACTTAGTAACTATCAAACAACCTAGTTAGCTTATGTCCCCTTCCTAAAGATTTTTTTGACCTATTCCACATGACTCATAAAAAAGGCGCACATTGCTTCGTTGACGGCACGGCTTATTGCCCAGTCGGGAGCGACGATATTGAAGTCGTGTCCCAGGAAGAAGTTTTCCAGATTATCGATATCGTCGCTTTCGCGAAAATCATAAATATATTCTACCCCGTTTTTATCAAGTTCTCGCACCAGTCTTTCAGAATGGACCATAAATAAATCTCCATGAGCGGAGGATACAAACATCGGCGGAAACTTTTCAATGTTATTGTTTTCAATGTTAAGTGATTTCGCCATTTCTATATATCTGGGGTCATCCCTATATGCCGTATATGGCAAGTCGTCTGAGAAGAATTGGTTTACATAAAAATGCGCAAACGGAATAGGCAATTTCAAAACTTCTCTAAAAGTGAATCCCGTGCTATTGACGCCGGCAGCGTTGAATTTTATTTCAGTTTCAACGCCATAAGTGCGTAAGAGTTCATCGTCCGCAAGAATCGAAAGGCAAAGCAGCGTATAGTGTCCGCCGGCAGAGTCTCCTGTTAAAAATACGTTTTGATTATCAAAACCATAGATTTCGGCATTTGCATCATCCATAACAAAATTAAAAACAGCAAAGATATCCTGTATGGGTTCGGGCAACACCTCTTCGGGCAATAGATGATAATTTATGTTGACCACGGCAAAGCCTTGAAGAGCCAAGGATTGACAATAGCTGTAAGTAGCTTCTTTGTTGCCATGTACCCAGCCGCCACCATGTATGTTGATAATAACAGGCAGCTTCTCTTTAGGCGCGTTGTCAGGGCGGTACACATCCAGCTTATGATATGGACTGTCGTCGCCGATATAATCGATATCAAGGTACTCTTCTATGCCTTCTCGGCGGGCAGGTTTTACCGCTTCGCCAATCCCGTGATATTGCAAAAGTACCCATCTTTCGAATGAAACGTCGCTTTCTTCCCATTCGTCCAAGCCCTTGTCTACAGGAAGAGAAAAATAAGAGTTGTCGGCTTTTATGGACACTTTCCCGACATTGAAGCCGGCATCTATTTTGCCATCGATATCAAGCGCCAAGACATTATCGACGGTCTTGTTATTGTCAAAATCGGCTACTTCCATAGATTGAAGCATACCGTCATCATTGAAAAGCGCTTTTAGTCGCAAAATCGGAGGTACGACCATTCCGCCGACAGCCTCTTTGAAATTGAAACCTGCATTAATTGAGTTCAAAAAATCGTTCGCCGTATCCGACAAGCCGGGAATAAACATGCCAAAAGGAATCCATTGCAACACCTTTTTGAGATCTATGTTAATTGTGGCTGCCGTGCCATCGTCCGCAATCGCGGCATCGGTCAAAATCAAATTTAAGACAGTTCGAACTATCCCCTCGGTTGAATCATCGTCGATTAAGCCCATCACGGTGTCCATAAGCCCTTCATATGTCCAAAATTCATCGGCTTCAATCTCTTTTGCTTCGCCAAAATATTCGTCTGCCGAAACACTTTTAAACTTGTTTTGAGTTTTGTCCATGAGCGGAACAAAGGGACCGTCGGACTTAAGATAAAGATTCGGACGGGACTGTGAGTCGTCCTGATAATATATTCCTAGAAGAACATTGCTATCTTCGGTCAGTTCCAAGCCAAGATAATTGTTTGCGCCTCCCCATTTATCGATATCGAGCGTAAACTTCAAAGAAAGACTAAAGTCTTTTCTCGGCTGATCCGCCTTCTGAAAATATGCCGAAAACTGCAAATCACCATTTATATTGTTATGGACGGCAGTTTTTTGAATGCCTTTAATTATCATGTCAATGGCTGCGTCTTTTTTGGTATTACGAAGCAAGTTCACTTGCGCCTTAACGCTTTTACGGTTTTTATAATTTATTGTTATTTCATGCCTGCCCGGTTGAGAAAGTTTTTTGAAATCCTCATCAGAAAGCATATCTCGTGTGACACTCAAGGTTTTTACCTCGCCGTTTCTGTATTTAAATAATACGACGGCGTTTTCAATGGAAAAGTCTTCGTTCCTGATATTATCATATAGTTCGACCGAAACCTCAGCAACGGACGGTATGTAAGCAATTAATGCCATGGTTAATGCAATAACCAAAATTGCTACGAGTAATAATAAGAAAATGATTTTTTTGTACTTTAGTGCATGCATAATACTACCTCTTTAGCTAACTATTATTTTATCTTATATTTGTCACAACGAATAATAATAAAAAACCATTCGTGCCGAACAAAGAATAATCACACAATACATTTTATCTCAAAAAACCGCATTGTATTACCTAGATTATAAGCTTTTTAATCACTTTTTGTCAATAGCTGTTGAATTGGCTTTGAAGGATTGGCTTACCGGCATAATGCTATTTGTCGAAACAAGTTTTCCTCTCATATGTACCAATAATGTGACTATTCTTCCAATTGGTCCATTCTCGTGCAATTTTCTGTCTTTTTTTGTTATTACTTTGATGCTATAATATAAAGTAGGAGAAAATTATGGAGAATACTAAAAAACCTTTTAAAACATTTGATGAACAAATTGATTATTTGGAAAGTTTGAATTTGATCATAAACAACCGTTCTGAAGCAAAGAATTTGCTGAAGCGTTTCAACTATTACATGTTGATAAACAACTATGATGCGCCCTTTTTATCGCATCCTTATGCAAGAACATACTTACCGAGAACAAACTTAAAAATGATTTATGACTTTTATGATTTTGACACAAAATTAAAAGAATTGTTTTTAAGGTGTCTTTTTAAGGTGGAAAAACATATCAAGACGCTTATTGCCTATTATTTTTCGAAAGCATACGGCAGCACCGAGGAATCTTATTTGGCAGATGAAAATTATTACAACCGCGCTATTATTGATAGGCTGGCCAATAGGATGCAATCCGAAACCTATAACGAATACAAAAAACTACATGGCAATGTGCCGCTTTGGGTGTTTATCAATGAGCTTACTTTCGGCGAAATCGTGGAGATGTACGCTTCTTTAGACAGAGATCTGCAAAATACTATTCTGCTGGAGTTCAAATATTTCACCTCGGAACAATTGGAAAGTATTTTACGGTTGCTGGCTGATTGCAGAAACATATGTGCTCATAATAAACCTATTTATTCTTATAATTACACTAACAATCTCCCCAGGTTTGAAGCATACGACGTTATCAGCAAATTCTCAAAAACCAATTCTTCTATTGTAGATATAATCGTCAGTTTCAAATATCTATTAGGCAAGGCAGATTATACGTCTTTTTATATTAGCCTTGTCACGTCTTTAGAGAGTTTAGAAATCGCCCTAAAAGTAAAAGACCCGGAAGCCTCCCTGAACGAAAATGAATTCTATGAAAAGATTTTGAAAACTATGAACTTATGGAATCTTGATCTAGGAGCATTGAAAGATTACAAACCAATCGAACTGCCCTACTTTAAAGGAAAAAGTCCGGATTAGCCCGGCATAACAAAAAATCAAGACCCCTATTGTATTTCAAATAAGTATATGATAACATTATAGTAACAAAAAAAGCATATTTTGGATTGGATTGGATCACCATAATCGTCAAAAAAGATTTGACAGTGCTTGCGCAATATAATGAATATATAGAAGATGTCAAGGTTGAATATATGTAGCCTGCGCTCTGACAAAGAAATGCCGACAAAAATTTGTCGGCAAATTATTTGTTTTTTTTGTAATACCTTGTTTTTCAGTTCTGAAAAAGCGGTGTTGACAAATAGCGTTCGCCCGTATCGGGGAGGATGACAACAATTATTTTGCCGACGTTTTCTGCTTTTTGCGCCAGTTTTGTTGCCGCCCACAAAGCGGCGCCTGAGGATATCCCTGTCAGAACACCTTCCGTCGCGGCAAGTTCTCTGCCTGAAGCAAAAGCGTCTTCGTTTTCTACCGTAATGATCTCGTCATATATCTTGGTGTTAAGCGTATCGGGAACAAACCCCGCTCCGATACCCTGTATCTTGTGAGGACCGGCGACTCCTGTCGATAATATGGCGGAATCTTTTGGCTCGACAGCTACGACCTTAATATCCGGATTTTTCTCCTTCAAGTATGCGCCGACTCCGCTTATCGTACCGCCTGTGCCTATGCCTGCGACAAAAATATCAACTTTTCCGTCGGTATCCTGCCAAATCTCAGGTCCCGTAGTAGTTTTATGAATAGCCGGATTTGCCGGATTGTAGAATTGACCGGGAATAAAACTGCCGGGAATATTTGCCGAAAGCTCTTGCGCTTTGGCTATTGCCCCTCTCATTCCTTGCGAACCTTCGGTCAAAACCACTTCTGCGCCGTAGGCTTTGAGCAGCATTCTACGTTCGACGCTCATTGTTTCCGGCATTGTGAGAATGGTTTTATAACCGCGCGAGGCGGCGACAGCTGCCAAACCTATGCCGGTATTGCCGCTTGTAGGCTCAATAATCGTGGCGCCTGGAAGAAGTAAACCCTTCGCCTCGGCGTCATCCAGCATTGCCATGGCTATTCTGTCCTTTATGCTGCCTGCCGGGTTAAAGTATTCCAGTTTTGCCAGTATTGTGGCGGAAAGTGCGTATTTTTCTTTGTAATTGCTTAGTTCCAAAAGCGGTGTTTTGCCCACCAATTCGGTAAATTTCTTATATACCCTCATCTTCTTCTCCTCATTTTTTTTAGTATACCAAATATTAGCACATATTTCAATTGATATTATATATAATGGACCATAGAGAAATGAACAAACAAAGTGCAAAAATCGTTTGACTTGATTTTTTTTCTATGCTAACATGAAAATAACTTAAAACCGTTGAGACAGAGAAGTAGCTTATTCAAAGATTTTTCAGAGAGTTCCGGGGCGGTGTGACGGAACAAATCCCATAAGTGAATGGACTGTTGAGGGCAGAGGCGAAATGTTCCCAGAGTAGCTTTTGACGGAGTCCCCCGTTATAGGGAGAGAGTATGGTAGTACTCGACAATGAAGGTAACAAAGTCTTTTGTTATGAAATTGGGTGGCAACACGATAAATTCGTCCCAAATCGAATTTATCGTGTTTTTTATTGTAAAAAGGAGAGATAATATGATAGAACAAACCAAAAACAATCTTTATCACTTCCGATGGCGTTTGCCAGGGAAATCTTTATGATGTAAGCAACCGACAATACACTATCAATAATAAGGAGATAATAAAAATGAACAACAACATACCTGTAAAAATATATTTGTCAGAAGACGAGATGCCGAGATTCTGGTACAATGTGCGCGCCGATATGGTAGATAAGCACGAGCCTTTCCTCCATCCAGGCAAACTGGTCCCCTGCACACCGGAAGATCTTTATCCTGTTTTTTGCAAAGAGCTTGTCCAACAAGAACTTGACCAAGAGACCCGACTTGTCGAAATACCCGAGGGCATAAGAGACTTCTATAAGATGTACCGCCCCTCGCCGCTTGTAAGAGCCTATTTCCTAGAAAAGCTACTCGACACACCTGCAGAAATCTATTATAAGCACGAAGGAAACAACACCTCCGGTTCGCATAAACTCAATTCGGCAGTTGCGCAAGCATATTATGCCAAGAAAGAGGGATTGACTTCACTGACAACCGAAACGGGAGCCGGACAATGGGGCTCGGCGCTGTCAATGGCGTGCGCCTTCTATGACATAGACTTGAGCGTATATATGGTGAAAGTAAGCAGTGAGCAGAAACCTTATCGCAAGGCGCTTATGGAAACATACGGCGCAAAAGTTATACCTTCGCCCTCGAACACCACAAATGTAGGCAGAAAAATCCTCGCCGAAAATCCCGGTACGGGCGGCTCTTTGGGATGCGCAATCAGCGAAGCAATCGAAGTCGCCCTAACCACCGACAAATGCCGCTATGTGCTGGGCAGCGTACTCGATCATGTGATATTGCACCAGTCTATCATTGGTCAGGAATGCAAAATAGCCATGGACAAATACGGCATAAAACCCGATATCATCATAGGCTGCGCCGGCGGCGGTTCCAACCTGGGCGGACTTATTTCACCCTTCATCGGCGACAAAATAAAAGGCAAGAGCAACACTCGTTTCATTGCAGTTGAGCCTGCTTCCTGCCCTTCCATGACAAGAGGAAAATATGTCTATGACTTCGGCGATACCGGCAAAACCACGCCGCTAATGAAGATGTATACGCTGGGCAACGGCTTTATGCCCTCTGCAAATCATGCAGGCGGCTTGCGCTATCACGGAATGAGCCCGATTATTTCGAAGCTGTATGACGATGGATATCTTGAGGCAAGAGCTGTAGAGCAGACGGCGGTGTTCGATGCGGCAATTATGTTTGCAAGAACAGAAGGCATACTGCCTGCGCCGGAATCCTCTCATGCAATAAAAGCCGCTATCGATGAGGCGCTCGAATGCAAAAAGACCGGCGAAAAGAAGACTATTCTTCTCGGAATGACGGGAACGGGATATTTTGATATGACAGCATATATGGCCTATAACAACAAGCAGATGACGGACTATATCCCGACAAATGAAGACCTTCAAAAAGGCTTTAACTCAATACTTGATATTCCGCAGAACAAATAGGCATTTTATGCCCAAACAACCGGACTAAAACTGAAAAGACCGTCGTTTGATGGTTTTTTCTTTTGTATTTGAGATTAACCTTCCTGCCTATTGTTCTTTTACACTTCTTTATATTGACTAAAGCCGATAACTAATATAAAATTAAAGATATACTAAGATATAGGTGAAGAATGGCAAAAAAGTTTCTTGTACTGGCAATTATTATTGTAATCTTTCTTTCCTGCTTTGTTTTGAGCAGTTGCACGGAAGAAGAGCCTGAGGACAATACCGCAGGCTTCAGTTTTGCGCTGCAAGGCGAAGAATACGCCGTCGTCGGATATGAAGGCAAATCAGAAATAACCATACCGACTACCTATAAAGGCAAAAACGTCACCTCGATTGCCGAGAGCGCCTTTTTTCGCAGCACCGTCAGCAGAGTCATCATTTCGGAAGGCATGAAAACCATCGGCAGCAACGCTTTTGCCGCTGCAACAGGACTGTATTATATTTATATACCGTCAAGCGTCACCACAATAGGCGACAATGTTTTCTCGGAATGCTCGGCGCTAAACGAAATTGAGGTTGCAGAGCAGAATGCCGTTTTTTCCGACTTGGACGGCAACTTATATGACAAAGCAAAGAAAAAGTTGATTGCTTTTTGTATGGGCGGCGCCGCAAGAGATTTTGCCCTGCCCGAAGGTGTAGAAGAAATCAAAGATTATGTCTTTTATCGATGCTATTCCATAAACAACTTGAGCCTGCCCTCAACACTCAAAACAATAGGCGAACTGGCTTTTGTCGGTTCCACTGTCTCATCATTCGATGTTGCGCAAGGCAATACGGTTTTTTCTTCGGATGACGGAGTATTGTACCGCGACAACGGCGATACGCTTTATGCCTATCCCTCCTCAAGATCAGGCGACACGTACCAAACCTCCGCAAAAAAAATCCATGCCGACGCTTTCGCATATTCAGCAATAAAGACTTTGACGATTGCCGAAGGCGCGCAAGAAATAGGCGACAGAGCTTTTATGGGCAGCGCGCTTGAAGAAATCATGATATCCTCCTCCGTGACCATCATCGGAGCAAGCCTCTTTCAAGACTGCGGCAGACTTACGGAAATTTCGGTATCTCCCGACAATACAAAATATCAAGACATTGACGGCAACCTATACAACAAGAATGGCAACATTTTTCTTGCTTATGCCGCCGCAAAGGAAAACATAGAATTTTCTCTGCCCGAGGGCATAGTCGAAATAAGCGAATTTGCTTTTTATGCCGCGCAATATCTCAAAACAGTTGAGTTGCCCGCCTCACTTGAAAAAATCGGAGAGGAGGCTTTTGGAAGTTATTTTATCACTGGCATCGTCCTAAACAGCGACCAACCGCCGGATGTCGAAGAAACCTCTTTTTCACAAATATCCGGAGTGACGCTTTTTGTGCCCGACAACAGAGGGCAACTCTATAAAGACGCTTGGAAGCCTTACGAAAACATGATAAAAGAATTCCATGAAAGATAATACTGCGCTTATTTGGTTATCCACAAATCCTTTGCGCTTTTTCCGCTGACTTTTTCACAAACGCTGATTTCTTCCGCTGACAATTCAAGCGAGGGACAATCGGCTTTTTTATTGAGCAGATTCTTAATAATGTTGTGCGACTTTTCGTCAAGCGCGTATGACTTCGAAATAATGACCATTATTATGCAAAAGATTATCGGTATGCCGCAAAGCATAATTTTGACTGCCGCCATTGAAGAAAGCGTCGCAAGTTCGGGAGACGCCTTGTCTGTTTCCAAACCGAAAGCCTGAAGAATGAACCCGAAAGCCGCCAAAGCCAAGCCGCTGACGATTTTTCTGCCCATAGTAGTCAAACCGGAGTTCATACCCTCGCGGCGTTTGCCGAAGGTGATTTCGTCGACATCGGCAAGATCGGGCAGCAGTGTCATAGGCACAAACATAAGACATGATACGCCAGCCCCGATAAGCGAAACAGCGATTAGCATTACCCAAACAGGTGTAGATGGGGTGACAAAGAGCAATATTAACGACGCAACTATAATAAGCGGCAAATCCAGCAAATAGGGTCTGTGCTTATTATATTTTTTCATAAGTACGATATTGATCGGGAAGAAACCAATCTCAATGGCTCCTTTTAGATTGACAACTACAAACACCAGTGTGAACCCCAGAAAAAAGCTTTCTATGTTGCCATATATCAAATAAATGAATATAACAAGAGCCGACAATATTGCGCTGGATACGAATGCGCCCGAGAGGTTGAGAAAATAATATTTGCGGTAGGTGCTATTCGAGAGCACCTCTTTATAATTTCTGAATACTTGACGAAGAGTCAACTTCTCAACCGCAGAAAGCCTTGGGCTTTCTTTTGTACCAAAAAATGTAATCAGCAGCGGCAACGCAAAAAATGCGCCCAAAACCAAACCTAGAATAACAAAATTCGGTTGAAAGGCAGGAGAAAGCGGATTGTTCTGCGTGATCGGCACCAACGCTTCGTATATGTATGTGGAAACGACGCAGGCTACTCCGGAGAATATCATTCTGAGCGAGGAATAGTCGGTGCGCTCTTTGTAGCTGTCCACCATGCGCGGTAACAACGCTTCATAAGGCACCATGGCAATAGTGTATGCTGTGTTAAAAAGCACATACGCTATGGTGAAATACACAAATTTTCCCCAGACCGAGTTTATTCCCCAACCGTACCATAACATAAAATAAGTCAAGAATATCGGCACAACGGCAATCAGAAAATACGGGCGGCAGGCGCCCCAACGTGTTTGTGTACGGTCTACTATAACACCCATCATCGGGTCGCTGATACCGTCCCAAATTTTTGCTATGGCGATAGCAAGTCCTGCAAGCGCCGGCGGCATGCCCATAACAAACGTGAGAAAAGTCAAATAATATAGAGACAAAACCTGTCCCACTCCACCGCCCAACATATCGGCGGCGCTGTATGTAAGCATACCAAAAAGTTTTTTCTTTGTCATTCTGCATCCTCTTTTGTTGTCAGAAAATAAATAATCCCGTTGCAATGTATGTCACAAGCGCTATCAGCGCAAACAGCACCACCTGACAAGCCAAATAGATTATTAATGAATATTTGCCAGCCGTAGTAAAAAGCAAGTGCCATTTTCCGTCGAGGGAAGGAAACAACGATTTTCTTTTTGAATAAAGCACAGGGGCAAGACCTGCTCCGAAGAAGAAGAATGAGATATACGGAAACAGCGGGAAATAATCGGCCGTTGCCCAACTGTAAACGTTGAAGAAAAGCCCTAGCCACTCCTTATCGGTGCGGATATAAGTCGTTTGATAATCGGTAGCGTAAATGCTTGCATTGAAGCGGTTGTGTATCCAAATAAACAAAAAACTCAGCGCCAGGCACACCAGCCCCGTAACCAAAGCCGAAACTTTTTTTGAGTACTCTTTTTTTGCAAGTTTCGTAACCAATCTGACTATTGCGTCAAGAGCAAGCGACAATATCGTATAGATCAAAATAATGGCGGCAATACAATGCAGAACACCAAACAAAATGAAAAGATCCTCACCGGTATATTTCGTTATTAAAAATGTCACGAGCGACACTCCTGCCGCAACCACCGCCAGCTTGAGTCCGCGAATAAGGTTGTTCTTTGAAAAAGCAGTGGAAAGCCCTGACGCAAAAAAGAAAATGAACAAGAATACAGGACGCCAAAACAGCCGTAGAGTGGAATCGAGATAATCGACTCCGAACTGTCCGAGGTCTGCCAGCCATTGTGTTCCGCTTGAAACCCAAAGCCATTTGAACATGCCGAAATCCACCATAAGATGATCCCATATCACCATGATTATGGCGAACCCTCGGAAGAAATCAACCTCCCAAATTCTAGGTTTTCTTGTTCTTTCACGCTTAGTCATGTTTATACTCCACAGACTGCAGTCGTGCTTTATTGTTATCTATTTTGTAGATTTCGAAACGGTCTGAATATTCGTGTATTAAGGTATCCGCCTCAACTGCGGAATAATAAATGTTGGGTTTTTCTTTTTTTGTAGGCTTCTTGGCTTCAATCGTGGTTTTTTTGGCTTTTCGAATTTCTACCAACTCGATGTTTTTGTCCTTCTTCCTCTGCCACAAAGGTGTTTTGAAGCCGTCAAAAACTTGCTTTGCAGGCTTGACAATCAAATTGCGGATGGTAATAATCAGGCTGCACAAAATGCAAGTTACAAACCCCGAAATGTAGAGCTGTCCTTCGAGTTGCCAATCAAGGGGATTGAACCCCAATCCGAGATAAAGAGCCAACCCAAAAAGCGCGTAAACCAGCGGTAGCCAGAGTCCGAAAAATAACAAAAGATTTATTATGATTCTCAGGATAAGCTCCAGCGCCGATGCGATGAATCTCAGCACCGAACCCAAAGCCAACCCCGTTACGCAGCCGTCTTTTTTTTCCAACAGATCTCCTATTTTATTAGGTCGGTACCCATATATTTTATTAATACCTCGGGCACTGTTACGCTGCCGTCGGCGTTTTGGTAATTTTCCAATATGGCGGCGACGGTTCTACCCACAGCAAGACCGCTGCCGTTCAAAGTATGCACAAAGCGTATTTTGCCGCTTTCGTCCTTGAATCGGATGTTTGCCCTTCTGGCTTGGAAGTCAACGAAGTTCGAGCAAGAGGATATTTCTACATATCTGCCGTACGAAGGCATATACACTTCAATATCATAGGTCTTTGCCGATGAGAAACCGACGTCTCCCGAACACAAGCACACGACTCTGTAAGGCAATTTCAGAAGTTTAAGAATATGTTCGGCGTCGTTTGTGAGTTTTTCCAGCTCATCGAAGCTGTTGTCGGGATGAGAGAATTTCACCAATTCGACTTTGTTAAATTGGTGCTGACGTATAAGCCCTCTGGTATCCCTTCCTGCGCTGCCGGCTTCGCCTCTGAAACATGCGGTATATGCGCAATATTTTATCGTCAAATCCTTATCGGCAAGTATGTCGGCGCGATGAAGATTTGTTACGGGAACTTCAGCCGTCGGAATCAAATAATAATCTGTGCCCGCCACCGCATACATATCTTCTTCGAATTTCGGCAACTGCCCTGTGCCTATCATGCTGTCGCGATTGACCATAAACGGAGGAAAAACCTCATTGTAGCCGCGCGAAGTATGCGTATCCAACATGAAATTGGTGACGGCTCTTTCGAGCCTTGCGCCCAATCCGTGATAAACGGTGAATCTTGCGCCTGTTATTTTCGCCGCTTGCTGAAAGTTCAACAAGCCTAGATTCTCTCCGATGTCCCAATGCGCCTTGGGTTCAAATGCAAATTCTCTCGGCGTCAAATGGCGCCTGACCTCGACATTGTCGTCGCTGTCCTTGCCTATCGGTACGCTGTCATCAATCAAGTTGGGGATTGTGTACATATATTGCGTCAATTTGGCTTCTATGTCGGCAAGAAGCGTATCCAATTCTTTTATGCTTTCGCCTTGAGCGCGCATTTTTGCAATGAGCTCATTTGCATCCTTCTTGTTTCTTTTCAGTACGGCAATCTGCGCCGAAACTTGATTTTTTTCTGCTTTGAGCGCCTCAACCTGCTGTATCGTTCTTCTTCTGTCGGCAGAAAGCTGAGCCACTTCAGAAAGATTTAGTGAACTGTTCCTTTCGGACAGCTTCTTCTGAACTAAGTCGATATTGTCGGCAACAAAACGCAAATCTAACATACACACCTCTTTTATGTAATTATTTCCTTCCTAACAGTTTACAATAATCCTCGAAAGAAAGCAATTGCTTAGCGGGATAACTAAGCGGACAAGGATTAATTGTTTATTATTGCCCTGCCTATTTGAATATATAATGCTTTTATTTCGGGATTGTAATATTGGTCGTTCTCATTAAAAAACCGTCTGAGCCATACGTCATAATCCTCGCCGGTGTCGTCAGCGCCATAGACGAACGTAAAAAAACCAACGATGTCATGATCGGCGACGGCTACTTCATAGGCGCCCTTTATCCACCTCTTGACGTTCTCGCCTATAGGCAAGTCCATATTCTCAAATGTCCAATTTATATTTTTTGTTTTGTCGGCGACATAAAAGCCTTTCGGGCTCAACCAGATTTTCTGTCCTGTGGATATTACATTTTGTTTCAGCAAAGCTATATCCGCAAGAACCTTGTCTTTTTCCCATGAGCGGTAGAAGTCATAACCTATGTCTGTGCAATATTTGCAGTATTCCCTTGCATCAATATCCTTCATTCCTGTGGTAAACTTAATAATGCTGGCATTGTTCATAACTGAAGCGTATGCCAGCATTGCCATCATCTTTTTTTCAGGAAAATCGGCTCTTACCAACTGACACGCCGTGTGGAAAGCCCCTTGCTTCTTCCCTGTCCAAATAGGCTCATCGACATAAAATCCGATAATTCTGTCCATATATGGAGCAATCTGCTGTTTGGCTGTTTCCCACAGCTGTAAATAATCTTCTTTGAGTCCGTCCGGTTGACTGCTGTCAAAGAAAATATGCCTTATCATTATGAGAATATATAAGCCTTTTGAGTGCATATAGGCTATTTCTTCGGTGTCTTCGTAGTCTACCTTGCCGACGTTGGCATTTCCCATCGCCGCCACTTCGTCAATGGCATCGGAAAAATGGTAATATCCGAAGTATTTGAGGTTCGGATTTGTGTTTTCGGGAATATCCTTCCAATAATACTCCTCAAGCGGATCCTTCTCTTTGCAGGCAAAAAGACAAAAACATAATACCGCAACCAGCAGCGTAGCTAAAATTTTATAACAAGACTTCATAATTCCTTCCCTATGATAAATAATGATATTATTTTTATGATTATTTTATTATATGTTACCATTTTTTATAAGAATAGTAAATAGGCGTCATATTTAATGATATAATAACCGTATGAAATTTAAAGTAGCAAGAGCAAGCGTTCATATGTGGGAAGAACCGATCGTTTCCGGCAACAAGGGCAGCGGCACAATTTTTTTCAGCGGTTGCGCTATGCGATGCGTCTATTGCCAAAACTATGACATTTCTCACGCCGCCAAAGGTCTTTTTATTGACGGCGAAGAACTGACATACCTTATGTTATACCTGCAAGACAAGGGAGTTCATAACATAAACCTTGTAACCCCCTCTCATTATTCCAAACAGCTTGCCGAGTTGCTGACAAAAATAAAGCCGCGCTTAAGTGTTCCTATCGTTTATAACTCCTCGGGATACGAAAATATAGAAAACCTAAGAAAGCTTGAGGGGCTGGTCGATATATATCTTCCGGATTTGAAATATTCCGACAATATACTTGGCGAGAGATATTCGTCGGTAAAGGATTATGCCGATGTTGCCATAAAAACAATTGCTGAAATGCGTCGCCAGCAATCAAAAGACATTATTACCGATGACATAATGGAAAAAGGTGTCATCGTTCGGCATTTGGTGTTGCCTACGCACAAAGAGGACAGCAAAAAAGTGCTGGATATTCTGTCAAATCTCGATAAAACGCTTTATGTCAGTCTTATGTGCCAATATTTCCCGACATCAAAAGCCGCTCTATTCCCCGAATTGAACCAAAGAATAAAGCCTGCCGACTATGCCGACTTGTTGGAATATTTCGGCAACATAGGGTTAACAAACGGTTTTTCACAAGCCCCCGACAGCGCGGTAGAGGACTATGTCCCTGATTTTGACTTATCCGCGCTTGAGGAAATATTGCGCAACAACTCAAAGGGTGATTAATCCTCATACCCCCAAACTATATTCAAGGTACTATCCAATCCCTTCAAATAAGCGTTGATTCCCTCGCCATTCGAGGGAGCCGCGCCTCTGAAATATAGGTTTTTGAAATATGGTTCATAACTCTTTCTCCTCATACGGTTATGACGCACAAATTCAAAAGCCAAGAACCAATAATCTTCAGGTACGCTGTCTTGCTTTGTTTCAAAATCAAATAATGAGAGCGGTTCGTAGTTTTGTAAAATGACAATCAAGGAATTAAAGTCAGTTAAGAAATTTTCGGGAAGAATAAAAGTTTCTACTTCATTGAATTGTGGCCAATGTACTACCATTTTCACGTTTTCATCTGCCTCAAATACCTTTGCGTCCTTATTTGGGGGATAATAAATTAATAGTGTTTTATCTTTATTATACAGAACACCGCCTACACTGGAGTATTCAAGATTATTTTCGTCAACCGTTATGCTTTTTAGATTTTTGGTGTAGAAAAGTATATTTCCCATATCATATAAACTTTCGGGGAAGAATACGCTTTCAACAGAGTCCAAAAGACTGTTTAATCTGATTTCACGTACATTGTTTGGGATATCGATGTGACTATCTTCGATATTAATATCTAAAAGCGTGTTCCCGACAACAATAAAGTCTCCTGTCATATTATTCAGCCAAGCCGTATTATAAAAGGCTGCGTCTCCGATACGAATGCCGTCAGGCAAATTTACTTGTGAGAGTGCCGTACATTCTGCAAAAGCTTCTCCTTCGATTTCTTTTAGACCTGAAGGGATATTTATGTCCGAAAGCATTGCGCATTCGGCAAAAGCACCCGATCCAATTTTTTTCAGGCTTGAAGGAAGAACTATTTTGGCAAGCGAAGAGCAACCTCCAAATGCAGATGAAGGTATTTCTTCGATTCCTTCGGGCAAAGAGATCTCGGAAAGCATCGAGCATTCGGCAAAAGCGCGTAGCTCAATCTTTTTTATGCTTGACGGAAGAATTATTTTGGAAAGTGAGGAGCAACCATCAAAAGCATTGGTAGATATTTCTTCGATTCCCTCGGGCAATGAGACATTGGCGAGCGCGGAACAGCCCCTGAAGGCGAGGTCAAAAGACTTTAAGCTTTTAGGTATTGTTACGGAAACAATAGCCCTATTGTTTTCAAATGTTCTGTCCAACTCTCTTACAGGATATCCCTCTATCGTTGACGGCACACTGACCTCGGTGAGAGTACCCGATATTTTCCTAAACGCGCCATTTTGTTATAGATGGAAAATTCAAAACCATCATCGGTTATGCCGTTTTTGTAATACTCCTCTTCCAATGCGTCTGTTTCATTTGAAAGACAGCCCGTCAAGCAAAGCGCGCACAAAATTATTACTAATGATAGTATAATATACGAATATTTTTTCATAATACCTCCCACTTTCCTAAGAGAAAAAGTATCTTTAATAAGTCTCCCTCCATTCTATAGAAATATCGGGATAGTTTTGTTCGAACCATTGTACTATTGCGTCTGCGTTTTGCGGACGAACGAAATCAAAGGTTATCTTTTCCAAGCAATTTTGGCTGAGGAAAGCGCGAAGGGCAACTTCTGCTACACTTGTGTTATCGTCATCAATACCTATTATCTCCGTCATTCCTGCTTTTTCCATTATTTCGTTGAAATAACTGTTATAAAGTTCTAGGAAACTTCTCGGTAGAATGATGTGTTTCAAATAATTGTTCGAAATGTTGGCTATCTTAACGCCTGCGGGTACCGTAAAAGTATCATCGGCTTTTTCTTTCGGATAAACGATCAGTCTGTTCTCTGTCTTATCAAAAAGCACCCCGTCTATACTGAAATACCTTTCATTGTCCGCCGACACCATAATACTCTTCAGATAGCATTCCCGGTCTGCGAACTCTGCTCCGGTTTGCAGTGAAGCCGGCAATATTATGCTTTCGATACAGTTGCCGTCGGGGAGACTTGCTGCGATGCTTCGAACGCCTTCGGGTATGGTTAATTCTGTGGCACCTTCGGGCAGATTTATGCCTATCAAGGTTCCCGCCTCGGTTATGACGAGGGCATTCTTGAGCGCATAAATCGTATCATTGAAAGCACCCATTTCGATATTTACGCTTGTGGGTATAACTACATTGGCAAGCTTTCTGCATCCGCCGAAAGCCGCGGCGCCAAGCTCTTCCAAACCTACAGGTAATTCGACCTCTTCGAGCGAGGAGCAATCGAGAAAAGTTCTATCCCCGATTTTTTCTAAACCTATTGAGAAAGTCAAGCTCTCCAGCGCCGAGCACCCTTCAAAAGCAGAAAAACCGATTTCTTTTACGGCTGCGGGGATACTTATTTCTTTCAAAGCTGTACAGCCTTGAAAAGCATTCATTCCGATATTTTTCACTCCGGTAGGGATCCTAACCTGACTCAACGAGGTACAGTCGCGAAAGGCTCCCGCTGAAATCTCTTGAGTAGACGGCGGCAATTCGATGCTTACAAGAGAACTGCAACCGGAAAAAGCGCCGCCCGCTATCGTTCGAAGCCCCCGTGGCAGGTTGACGCTTGTTAGCGAACTGCAACCAAGAAAGGCGCTTGTAATATCGGTTATGCTTGAAGGCAACTCAACCGATACGAGATTTGGGCAGCGCCAGAATGCCGAGTATATGCTCTCAACTCCTTCCGGTACCGTCACGGAGATTATGGCTTCGTTGCCGGAGAAGGTGGTCTCAAGCATTCTTACCGGATATCCTCCTATATGCGAAGGAACGTTTACTTCCGTCTGCGAACCGTAATACCGCGTTATGCTGACAGTATCCTCTGTTATGAAATAATACTCAAAACCTTCGACGGTCTGTCCCTCGCGCGGGAATTCTCCTGCTGCATTTGTATTGGATTCCAAACACCCCGTCAAGCAAAGCGCGCACAAAATCGCTACTATCAGTAGTATAAAATACGAATATTTTTTCATAATATCTCCCCCATTTATTCGTCTATTATAAATTCTAAATGTCATTTCTTTATTTTGTCTTAATGTACTCTGTCAATACATCTGTATGTAACTAATATAAAATATGTGATAAAACCCCTAATATGCGTGTTATTATAACACGCATATTAAGGATACTACATTTTTACAAAATTGTCAAATGCGAATTTCGAATCATCAAGGCAATAGCTCCCCGATATAATCATTACTGAAATCTACATATGTCTTTTGCGACGAGTTGAGATTTGAATAAAAACTGCCTGCATATGAATAACCAAAGATAGAACCTCCATTGCTTTGCATTCCGATTATGCCCCCCACTCTAGGTTTGAGACTCGAACTGCCGGAAGAAACATAAACATTAATATAAAGTTGCGACAGGACAAAGAACAAGGTTCCTCCGCTGTTTACCGCCGCTATGCCACCGACATAATAGTATTCACTATACGTATAATAAATGCTTCCATATACATAGCTGCCGAGGATACGGGCAGTAGACATGGAAATATCGGTGCAGATACCTCCTCCGTTATTTTCGCCCACAATGCCGCCCACCGTTATATTCGTGGTTATTTTAACATATACAGCATCCTGCATTATAACTGAGCCTGTATTGCGTCCGGCAACTCCCCCAATTATCCCATAATTGGTTGCTGTTATAGTAGCCTCTATTCCGGGAATAAGTGTATCGCTATAATAAGGAGTATAGATTGTACCTTTATTGTAACCTACAAGTCCGCCTATCCATCCCAGATAAGATGTGAATGCAATATTTACCGTCACCTTTTTTAAATTTTTAATTGTTCCTTCATTATGATCAAAAAGACCGCCATCATATAATATAGTAGGGGATGTCAATTTGATATTTAATATCTGCTTTAGGTTGCCGTCATAAATGCCATAGAATGTAACATCCCGAGTCGTGGCTGTGTTGTTAAAATTTAAATCAACAGTCTGCTTGAAATAAGAGGTAGAGCTATGCCCGGCAATATCATTAAAATGCGCAACGCTGCTGACCTGATAGGGATCTGCTTCCGTGCCTGAACCGACCCAAGCGACCCTAGTCGCGACAGTTGCCGCGCTTTGAATGATTTCATAATTGGTTGTTCCATCGGATGCGGTAGCCAGTTGAACGCCGGTAATACTGACTTCGGCGGAATCGCTCTTTTTTGCGATGCCTTTTATGTCTGCTCCGATTTCCAAAGGATAGAGCTGACCGTGATTCAACGAATCGAGGCTGCGCCCGTTCAAGCTGTCCATGGTCACCGTGCATGATTGACCGGAATATTCGACATTGTATATCAGCGCCGTTATCCCCGCCTGATAACGCCAAAACAAACCTCTGTTTGTGTTGTCATTGTAGGTGCCTTCAACCTGGATCTTGCTTTCAAAAGCCGGAATTACCGTCAAGCTCTTCTCGAATACGATATCGCCACTCTTGGCAACAAATGTTATACCGCTGCCGCCTATCGGACACTTTTCGTCAATAACAAGTTTTACGCCCTCGACAGCAAAGATATAACTATCGCTACTCATAGTGTTGATTTCGGTATCCCATTGCGCGCCGTTTGCGAAGAACACAATGTTATACTCTCCGCCTCTAAGCAGATTCTCTTTGTCATCTGCCGAGCTGCCGTCAATGCGCCATTGGAAAGCCACCGATTCCGCACAAATAATTATTTCGGCAACATACGGCGCTTCAAGCGCTTTGAAGCCGAAGGAATAAACCTCTCCTTCTTTAAGCATCACAGAATAGATTCCTCCGGCTATCTTTTTTATTGCATTATTCTGCGCAATGACTCCGGCTTGTCCCGTTATTGTCAATACAAACTCGCCGCCTGACGGGGCATAGAACTCGGCATATGTATAGTCTTCCGACCGGAGTTGAAGCTGCAAGGGAGTGTTGACTCTCCATTGCGGCATTGCTGCTTCTGTTTCATCATTGTTCTCACTTGCATAGGCGGGCGCTTCGATGGCTGCGTATGAAAATAGTAATGCCACAAAAAGCAACAAAGCGATTGCATATGGAATAACCGCAACTACTTTCTTTTGAGTGTGCAATGTTTTCATAATAATCCTCCTATTTTTAGATTGTTATGCTTTAATGATAAAGCATATCTTGTGTTGAATTTTTGGATAGATTATCGAAAAATCAGATGTTTTGACTTGTTTTGCAGCGATGAGAATATTTCTTGTTTTTCCGAATACTTTTTTAGATTGAACTATTTTTTCAATTCAATCAAGTGTGCGAGAAGATAAGTATAAATCCTAAAAATAAAGTGGATGAGACCCTCCACTACAGTAGGGATGAAATTGCATTAAATGGGATGAAATTGCATTAAA
>CAYJBS010000017.1:19903-25704 GCA_964368435.1 uncultured Christensenella sp.
ATTGCATTAAACGGAATCACACTATCGATATGTCATTCCGATTGGAGCGAGAGCGGAATCTCATCCTTGTATTAAAAAGGCGCCCAGTCGGCGCCTTAATTTTTAAATCGTTATTAAAATCTTAATGTCCTTCTTCAGCGTCGGCAATAGCTTTTGTTTGGTGTACCGTACCGTGCGGATGTTGCGGGGGAGCATAAATTGAATACAACTTTATCGGAATATTGCCTCTGTTGACAAGATTATGATAGATCCCTGCCGGCACAAATATCGCATAACCGTCGGTTACATTTGCTTGATAATTGAGTTTATCGGGCGATTGTCCCATCATGACCATTCCATATCCCGCTTCAAGCCGCAAGAATTGATCTAGATCGGGATGAGATTCCAAGCCGATTTCTCCCCCGACAGGAATGCTCATAAGGGTTAACTGAAGATAGTCACCCGTCCAAAGCGCCGTCCGAAAATTTTGATTTTGTAAAGTCGCCCTTTCTATGTTGACCACAAACGGTTCGGGACCATAATCTATGTAACCGGTTTTATTGGAGTCTGATTGATTTCTGAATAACATGTTATACACCTCTGTGTTTTTAATAATTCATTTTATGAAATCAAATATGATTATGTTAAAAAAACCGCTTAACCATATCGATCAAGCGGCGCTATCGGCTTAAAAGTGTTTTCATCTGTAAATATCAAGATTTATTCTTCCGTCTTTTATATCAATATTTCTATCTGCCTTTTCGGCAATGCGGCGGTCATGTGTAATAATGATAAAAGTAGTATTGAATCGTTGGTTTATGTCGCGAAGAAGTGTATACACATTTTCGGTAGACTGGCTGTCAAGATTTCCCGTGGGTTCGTCTGCAAGAATAATTTTGGGGTTGTTTATCAATGCTCTTGCAATCGCCGTTCTTTGTTGCTGTCCGCCCGACATCCTCGTAGCGAGATTGTTCTTTACTTTCGTAAGTCCGACAAGCTCCATAAGCTCGTTTGCGCGCTCAAGGGTCTCCTTGTCGGGCTTTTTATTCATAATCCGATAGGGAATAAGCACGTTTTCCAGCGCCGTGAACTCGGGCAGCAGATAATGAAACTGAAAAATAAAGCCTATCGTTTTGTTCCTAAGTTCGGCAAGCTGCGCCTTATTCATTAAGTGGGTTTTTTGGTTGTCAATCAGAACCTCGCCGCTTGTGGGCTTGTCCAAAGTGCCCATAATGTTGAGCATAGTGCTTTTCCCCGAACCGGATTCGCCGATTATGGAATTAAAGCTCCCCGTCTGAAAGCCGATATTGATATCATACAAAACTTGTGTTTTTATTTCCTTGCCGTAAATTTTATTTACATTCTTTAGTTCAATTATGTTATCCATTTTTTATTACCTCTATAGGATCCATTTTCATCGATCGGAATGCCGGGATCAGCGACGCCGCCATCGACGCAAAGATAGCTATGCCCCCCGACAAAGCAATGAATCCGGCGTTTATGGTCAGTGGAATAAGCGGCGAGCCATCGGGATTCAATGCAAATTTCGAGAATGCCACGACCAGTCCCAATCCCAAGATTATTCCGACAACAGCTCCCAGCATTCCAAGCACAAAACCCTGTGTCAAGAATATCACGCTGCTGGCTCCGTCCTTTATACCCATAGCCTTCAGGATGCCGATTTGTTTGGACTTTTGCAAAACCGAGATTGCAAGAACACTGGCGATTCCAAGAACCACGGCTATGATAACAAACACTTGTATCATAATGCTCGATATGCTTTGACCGGAAAGTCCGCTCAACAATTCTTCGTTCTGTGCTTGCCAGTCAACAACACTGTATCCCGGCAATAAAGTTTTTATGTTTGCCGCCAACGCGTCGGAAGAAAAAACATCGTCAATCTGGATTTCTACCGAACTTGCCACATCTTCTTTGCCAAACATTGTTTGAGCGGTATGTATGTCGGTTATGAACCAAGTGTTATTGATTGCCGACACCTTCAAATCGAATACTCCGCTGATCTTCAGTTGTTTGGCGGCTCCTCCCGGAAGGGTGAGGTCTATTGCCTGTCCCAATGTGTATTGGCCTTCTTCAAAAACAGTTTTGCCTATGATAACATCATTGGCGGTTTGCGGCAATGTGCCTTTTATTAGGGCATCCGAAAACTTATATATTTTGTTTGCGCCGTCAAGCGTAAAACCTCTGACCAAAACAGAACGGCTTTCTTCATCGACGGAAACAAAAGCAGGATTGTCAAACGCCGCCGTCATAGCTTTGGGCGAAAAATCCGATTGCGCAATATTAAAAACATCCTCATATGTATTGAAATCTTCTTCTGCTGTTATGGTAATATGCGGGGACGATCCAATGGTCTTATCTACCAAACTTGTCTGAAGACCTTGAATCAATAATCCGATAAAAATTTGCACCGAAACGCCGATTGCGATACCCAAAGTAATGAGTAAGGTTTGACCTTTCGAGGATTTCAGAAAACGTAAAGCTATTTTAATTGGAAGAAGCATTGTTCACCTCCTCCGACAGTTTCCTTATTTCACCAAAAGAATTCAACAACCTGTCTGCGCCGATCGAAGTTATGTCGGGATTGTTTAGAAAAGCGTGTCCGCCTACTACAATAAGGGGACATTCTTTGGCGCTCTTTCTGATGGCGGCTATGGTTTTTTGTGCCGAAACAATGTTAAAGAAATTTGTCACACTAAGCGCAAGCACATCGGGTTTTATTTCGTTTATGGCAAGGATAAATTCTTCTTTCGGAGTGCTGGAGCCGACATAGATTGTATCAAAATTTGCCAATGTGAAAAAATCGGCTACCATTCTTGCGCCTATTTCGTGATATTCACCGTCGGGACAAACGACGGCGGCTTTCTTTGACGGCGCGTTTTTGTAAAGGCTTTTTCTCAACCTGACGATATGAGGATAAGCGTTTTCGAGAATAGTTCTGACAATGGCGCTTCTCACATGCTCTTTCCAAATACACAAAATCTTGTTTTCACTCCCGCACATCATTGTGTTGAGAGATCTCTCCAGCACCTCCGTGTAGATAAAAACCAAATCCTCAACCTTGTCCGTTTGCTTGAATTTGTCAACAATCAGGTTGACCGCCGCTTCTTTGTTTTCGGAATAAAGATATTCCGAAAACCTTTGAAATAAATTATCCATTTTTCACCTATAAATTTTGTCTTATTGTGAGAGTTCTATTTACTTATATTCTTATCATCAGTCTAATTTACATAATCAAAAATGTCAAGAGGGTTCTATTCCGATAATTATGCTTTCAAAAAAATCCTTAACTTCTTTTGTTGTAATTGATATAAGCTTTTTCTTAATATATCTTAAACTATACTTCAATTTTGCTTTATCGTTACTCATTATCAAATTAAAAAAATGGAACTTGCATTTTTCGCAAGCAAACACAGGTTTACCTCTCATGTCTATATAAAGAACTTCAAGGGTTCTTTTCTTACCACAAATATAGCACCGCATAATATAATTATATCTCATTTTGTGATTAATGTAAATATCTCATTTTGAGAAACTATAATAAGATTATGAGATTGAAAGAATTGCGTGAAGAAAAACGGTATACTCAACAGCAGTTATCCGCGCTGTTGAACATAAAACAGAATACCTATTCCCAGTATGAGAACGGGCAAAGGCAAATTCCGATAGCTATCCTGATCAGGCTTTCGGAAATATATTCCACTTCGGTGGATTATTTATTGAATCTTACCGATTATGATGAAGTTTATCCGAGGGGATAAATATGCTTACTAAATTTTGTCGGGAAGCTTATATCTTATAATCTTTCAAAAATATCTTTAAATTCTTCATCGTTATATGTTCTAACAGAATTAAAATAAACATTTTCTAATCTTGATAAACCAAAACGTATGGATTCTTTATTAGCCAATTGTTGTAAATCTTTACCTAATTGATCTATACTTGGTAATGGATTTTTCTGTTTACTATATACCAATATGAAATTAATAGATAATTCTCGACGATTTATTTGTAAAGGTACTAGAATACTCTCAATAAAATGGAATAATCCTTCTATACCTTTTAACTTTACTTGCTCTTGTAAAAAATCTTCATAATTATTAACTGTTCTTTTAACTATTCGTCTATTCTTAAATTCGATAAAATATATTTTATCATTCGTAATATATATTGAATCCGGTGTATATGGCAACCCTGTACAATTACATTTATTAGATGATAAAAACAATTTTATTATATTATCATATTTATAGCTTTTACATGAATGATTAAAAAGAATCCCTCCGCTATCATCTTCAGATATTATATAAAATTCTTTATAATTGTCTTTGTAATGTTTGTACATTAAATCATTGATTGCCGTAATCATATTTCTAATCGTTCCACTCTTTATCCTGCAATATAGCAAACGGTTCTGCAAGCAATTTAAATGTTTCTTCTAAATTATCATTAATATTTTTATAAGTAGCACCTTTTTCGTCTCTTATAGCAATATAGAAATTAGTTTTATCTTCAATATTATAATTCTTAGCATATACATTTAAAGCTTGAATCATATAAGGACTGTGCGTTGTAATTAATAATGTTAATTCTAATTCTTTAACTATTCTAATTAAAACTTTGGCAAAATCCATTTGCAATTTGGGATGTAAATGATTCTCTGGTTCATCTAAAATCATTAAAGAATTGCTATCTATTATAGATTTTTCTAATAATATTTTAATTATTCCAACTTCTTGCAAACCTGCCGCTAAAGAGGTACTATTGATCGTAATATTATTTTCTGAATACTTAACATCTTTATCAAATTTAAATTTACCAGGTATAATCTTATTAATTTCATTAATGAGTTTTTGTGAAGTAACATTAAGGATCGCGTCATCTTTTTGTATGGCAGAAATTACAACAGACTTTAGATCATTTCTATGCCCACCATCATAGCGATCAAAGTACATGTACCTATCAAAATCGAAAACAAAAGGAGTGTCAATATAAATGGCATTATTAAAAGACATAAATTGGTAATCTATTTTATTCTCTTTGTTCAAATATAATCCCAATTGTAAAACATTGTTATTCCATAATTCTATCTTCGAATCATTTTTATTTAACTTATTTTCTAAATCCCCTTGGAATTCCCTATTGAGACCATTCTTAATAGATTCATATTTAATCTCTTTGGAATTTTTATCAATATCTAAAAGTCCCAATGTTTCTTTCAAAAAATTAATAATTTTTTCATCATCCGATAAATTATTAGTCTGTAAAAGATTATTCGTTTTTTCAATTAAATCTTTTATGGTTTTTATATATTGCGCACTTCTATCCTTATCGATAAAATATCTATAAGGAGTATCTATCCGATTCATATCAATATCGAATTTTTTTAAATCTTTTTTTGACTTCACGATTTTTGTAATTTTACTTCCATATTTTTTTATACGTTCATAAAATATCCTCATTTGCTCAACAGATACTACCATATCAATATTATTATTACCTTGTATAATTCCGTAAGCTATTTTTCCGACAGTACTCTTACCCGTATTGTTTAATCCTGTTATTATTGTTAAACCATCAAGTTTTATATCAGCATTATTAATTATACCTATATTATTTACTTTTATGTTCATTGATTTCTCCTAAATTATATAATATATAATTATGTAAACAATAATAACATAAATACCTTGTATTTTCAACTTATAAAATCTATTTTTGTAATTTTTTATATTATTCCTAATTTTTAGCTTAAAAATATCATTATTTGTTCCTGCGGTTAACAGCCGCATGCTCTTCCCGGT
>CAYJBS010000018.1:0-15399 GCA_964368435.1 uncultured Christensenella sp.
TGATGGCATCCAGCTTCAAAGACATCAACTGGGGCGACTTCGCAGAAGCTGTTCCTGCATTCTTCGCGGCTGTGCTTATGTCTTTGTTCTATAACATATCGATGGGTATCGCATTCGGTTTCATCTTCTATTGCATCATCAAAGCCTGCAAAGGAGAGGCGAAGAGCGTTCATCCCATAATGTGGGTATCCGCAGGTCTGTTCGTAGTATACTTCTTGCTTATGGCATTGTATGGCTACGGCGTACTGAAGATATAATTTAGTTTGCCGGAAACAAAACAATTAATAAACGGCAAAAAAGAAAGAAAACGGAATTCCCTCCCAAATTCTGGGAGGGAATTTTGAAATAACATAATCTAAGACATTTTAGTAATATTTGGAGGAAAAATGCCAAAAGTAGCAATAGTTATGGGCAGTAAAAACGATTTTCCCGTCATAAAATCCGCGCTTGCGGTGCTTGATCACTTCGGCATAGAAAGAGTTGTACGTGTGCTTTCGGCGCACAGAACACCCGACGAAGCTCACACGCTTGCAAAGAACGCAGAAAAAGAAGGCATAGAAGTCATAATAGGTTGCGCAGGAAAAGCCGCTCATCTTGCAGGAGTTCTTGCCGCTGGCACAATTCTTCCCGTAATAGGATTACCCATCAAAAGTTCGACAATGGACGGACTTGACAGTCTGCTTTCCACGGTACAAATGCCGACGGGTATACCTGTCGCCACAGTCGCCATAAACGGCAGTGACAATGCGGCGCTGCTTGCAACGCAGATACTTGCGCTGAAATATCCTTATTTGAAAAAGGCGCTGGAAGACTATAAAGAAAATATGAGACAAAAAATACTGTCCGATGACAAAGCTTTACAAGAGGAGATAGACAATGCAAAAACTTGATCAACTTTATGAGGGAAAGGCAAAGAAAGTATTCGCAACAGACAACAAAGATTTGGTCATAGTCTCCTACAAAGATGACGCTACGGCATTCAACGGACTAAAAAAAGGCACCATTGAAGACAAGGGAATCGTCAACAACAGAATGAGTAATTATATGTTCAAACTTCTCGAAACAAAAGGTGTACCCACTCATTTTGTCAAGCAGCTTTCGGACAGAGAGACCATCGTAAAAAAAGTACAGATAGTACCCGTCGAGGTCATCATCAGAAACATTGCCGCAGGCTCTTTTTCAAATAGGTTGGGCGTACCCGAGGGTACAACATTAAAGACCACCGTACTTGAATTCAGCTACAAGAATGACGAGCTTGGCGATCCCATGATAAACGATTATCACATATACGCTTTGGGCTTGGCGACAAAAGCCGAAATGGACAGTATTGCCGAGTTGAGTTTCAAAATAAACGAAATCATGAGAGAGTTTTTTGCCCAAATAAACATTAAACTCATTGATTTCAAATTGGAATTCGGAAGATTTGACGGCGAAATAATTCTTGCCGACGAAATATCTCCCGACACCTGCAGATTTTGGGACGCTGCGACGAACGAGAAACTGGACAAAGACAGATTCCGTCGCGATCTAGGCAATGTCAAAGAAGCTTACCAAGAAATTTTCAAAAGAATAGGACTATAATAAAAGGAAAAATGATTATGGAAATTGATTATAAATCTGCCGGTGTTGACGTAGAGGCGGGCTATAAGGCTGTCGGTCTTATGAAAAAATATGTCAAAGAAACCTACAATGACAGCGTACTCGGCGACTTGGGCAGCTTCGGCGGCTTTTATGCTTTGGACGATAAGCCCGACGGAGATGTGCTTGTTTCGGGTACAGACGGAGTCGGCACAAAGCTGAAGTATGCCTTCATAAGCGATACTCACGACACCATAGGCATAGACGCTGTGGCAATGTGCGTAAACGACATAGTATGTCAGGGCGCAAAACCGCTTATATTTCTCGATTATATAGCCATCCCAAAACTGATACCCGACAAGGTCGCGCAGATAGTCAAAGGCGTTTCTGAAGGCTGCAAACAAGCAGGCTGCGCTTTGATAGGCGGAGAGACTGCCGAGATGCCGGGATTTTATACAGACGGCGAATATGACATAGCCGGTTTCAGTTGCGGCATTGTCAAGAGAGACAAAATAATATCCGGCAAGGACATCGCAGAAGGCAACGCGCTGATCGGCATAGCCTCATCGGGCATACACAGCAACGGCTATTCTTTAGTCAGAAAGCTGTTCGGCGAAAACATAAAGATGTTGTCAAAATTTGATGACGAATTGGGCGCAAAACCCATCGATGTGCTGTTGACCCCGACAAAAATTTATGTCAAAAGCATTCTGACGCTTATTTCACAAGTGAAAATAAACGGTATTGCCCACATTACGGGCGGCGGTTTCATCGAGAATATACCTCGTATGTTCCCCGAGGGACTGGGTTGCGAAATAAAGAAAGACAGTTACGAAGTGCCGAGAATTTTTCGCGCACTGCAAAAAAAGGCGGGAATTGCCGACCAAAAAGCCTACAATACTTTCAATATGGGCATCGGAATGGTGCTTGCCGTTGAAGAAAAAAATATCGATGACACCCTCAAAATACTTGACGGTTGCGGCGAAAAGGCTTATGTTATAGGTAAAGTAACTGGCGGAGAGGGAGTAACGCTGTGCTAAAGTATAAATTAGCAGTATTTGTTTCAGGCGGCGGTACTGATTTGCAATCAATTATCGACGCTGCAGACTCAGGTTATATCGAAAACGCAGAAATATCGCTGGTAGTCGGCTCAAAAGAGGGGATTTTTGCCCTCGAGCGCGCAAAATCCGCAAATATTCCCACAACCGTATACAAAAAAGAAGATTATAACAGCCTTTTTGACATGTTCGAGGCTGTTATTTATCGTTTGAAACAAGAAGGCATAGATTATATCGTGCTTGCAGGGTATTTAGTCATTCTTACCCCAAACATTATTTCGCAATTCCGCAACAAAATAATAAATATTCATCCTTCGCTTATCCCGAAATACTGCGGAGACGGCTTTTATGGCATGAGAGTACACCAAGCCGTTGTTGACGCCGGCGAAGAGTTCAGCGGCGCTACCGTGCATTTCGTTGACGAAGGCACGGATACAGGCGGCATTATTATGCAAGAAAAAATTGCACTGAAAGAAGGCGACACCGCGGAAACGCTGGCGAGCCGTGTACTGGAACTTGAACACAACTTGCTTCCCAAAGCAATAAAAAAATTATTAACGGAGAAAAAATGAAAAAAAGAGCACTTATCAGCGTATCGGACAAGACCGGAATTGTCGAATTCTCAAAAAAACTCGTCGAAAACGGTTATGAAATCATATCGACGGGCGGAACAGCCAAGACACTTGCCAATAGCGGCATAAAAGTTATCGGCATTTCCGACATAACGGGCTTTCCCGAATGTCTGGACGGCAGAGTCAAGACATTGCACCCGAATGTTCATGCAGGACTGCTTGCCATGCGCAGCAACCCCGAACATATGGAGCAACTGGCAAAACTTGATATTAACACGATAGACATAGTAGTTGTCAACCTTTATCCTTTCAAAGCGACCATAATGAAAAAGGACGTAGAACTTCAGGATGCAATCGAAAATATCGATATAGGCGGTCCGACAATGCTGCGCTCCGCGGCAAAAAACTATCAGGATGTTGCGGCTATCGTCGACCCTAAAGATTATCAAAAAGTGTTGGACGAACTTGAAAACGGCGGCATCTCCAAAGAGACGAAATTCTATCTTATGTACAAGGTATATCAGCATACTGCGGTTTATGATACCCTTATTTCCACATACTTAAGAGAGAAGCTGGGTATTGAATATCCCGATATGATGACTTTTGCTTATGAGAAGGTGCAGGATATGCGCTACGGCGAGAACCCTCATCAGTCTGCGGTGTTCTACCAAGAGGCGCTACCGGTCAAAGGCGCGTTGACTGTGGCAGAACAGCTCAACGGCAAGGAATTATCCTACAACAACATAAACGACACCAACGGCGCGCTGGAACTGCTCAAAGAGTTTGACGAGCCGACGGTAGTTGCCGTAAAACATGCCAACCCCTGCGGAGTGGCTTGCGCCGAAACAATATTTGAAGCGTACAAAAAAGCATATGAGTGCGATCCCGTGTCGATATACGGCGGAATAGTCGCAACAAACGCCCAAGTCGATGCCAAAACGGCAGAGATGATGACAAAAATTTTCCTTGAAATAGTAATTGCTCCTTCCTTCACCGAAGAGGCGTTGACTGTTTTGAAAACAAAGCCCAACCTGCGTGTTTTGGAGCTTGCAGACATCGCGACAAAAATAACCAAGGAGCAACATACTCAGAAAAAAGTACTGGGCGGCTTGCTTGTTCAAAGTTATGATGTCGGAGTTGTCGGCGAACTCAAGACGGTCACAGAGAAAGAGCCTTCCGAAGAGCAAATCAAGGATATGATTTTCGGAATGAAAGTAGTCAAACACACGAAATCCAACGCCATAGTCGTAGTAAAAGGCGGCATGACTTTGGGAATAGGCGCAGGACAGACCAATAGAATATGGGCGGCAAAACAAGCAATTGAGCACGCAGGCGACAGAATAAACGGCGCTGTGCTTGCATCGGACGCATTTTTCCCGTTCAATGACTGTGTCGACGAGGCGCACAAGGCAGGCATTACCGCCATTGTTCAGCCCGGCGGCAGCATCAGAGACAAAGACAGCATAGAAAGCTGCGACAAATACGGTATAACAATGGTATTCAGTGGCGAAAGACATTTCAAGCACTAAGAATCACAGGAGGAAATGATGGATGTATTGATAATAGGCGGCGGAGGAAGAGAGCACACGCTTGCCTATACCTTGAAAAAAAGTCCGAAGGTGGACAAGCTTTTTTGCTTGCCCGGCAACGGAGGCATTTCGGATATAGCCGAATGCATCGGTATCGGAGTTATGGAATTTGACAAAATTGTCGAATTCCTGAAAAATACGCCATCTATCGGGTTGACGGTGGTCGGTCCCGATGATCCGCTTGCCGCAGGGCTTGTAGATACGCTTACTGAAAATGGTTTCAGGACTTTCGGTCCGTCGGCAGCTGCCGCGCTTATCGAAGCAAGTAAAGCGTATTCAAAGGATTTGATGAAAAAATACGGCATACCTACCGCAGGATACGAGGTTTTCACCGAGTACCGCCAAGCTGTAGAATATGTACGGAAACAAAAGTTCCCGCTTGTCGTAAAAGCCGATGGACTTGCCTTGGGAAAGGGCGTCATCATTTGTAACAATATCAGAGAAGCGGAGAACGCCGTATATGATATGATGGTTACCGAACGTTTCGGCAAAGCCGGCACAAAAATAGTCGTGGAAGAGTTCGTAATCGGTCAAGAGGTCAGTCTTCTTGCTTTTTGCGACGGAAAAACCATAAAACCTATGATAAGCTCGCAAGACCACAAAAGAGTTTTTGACGGCGACAGGGGCTTGAATACAGGCGGTATGGGAGCGTTCAGCCCCAGCAAGATTTTTGACGCGGCAAAGGCGGAAAGAACATATAGGGACATCATTGTGCCCACTATGAATGCTTTGAATGCAGAAAACCGCAAATTTAAGGGAGTCATCTATTTCGGACTTATCATTTCCGAAGATGGCGACATAAAAGTGCTGGAATACAACGCGCGTTTCGGAGACCCCGAAACACAAGTGGTGCTTCCTCTGCTTGAAACCGATCTTTTTGACATAATGAACGCCATTATCGACGAGGAACTTGACGGCATCGACATAGAATGGGCAAACAAAAGCGCAGTATGTGTCATGGCGACAAGCGGCGGTTATCCGTTGGAGTACCAAAAAGGTTATAAAATAACAATCGGAAAACTTGATGAAGAAATAATTTTGTTCCACTCGGGAACAAAAAAGGTTGATTCGGATTTCCGCACGGCAGGCGGCAGAGTCATAGGCATTACCGCAGTCGGCGACAGCCTTGAAGAATGCCGCAAAAAAGTTTATCGCAATATATCAAAAATAAGCTTTGAAGGTATGCACTACCGCAAGGATATCGGAGTAAAAAATGATTAAACGGATTTTTACTGCAAAAAAGAGAGGCTATGATGTTTCTGCGCGCAAACTTTTGTCTGATTTGCGCGAGGTACTGGGCATTGAAGCCAAGGACGTCATCGAATATGTGCGCTATGATGTTGAAGGGCTTGACGAAGAATACTTCGAAACGGCAATCAACACTATTTTCAGCGAACGACCTGTCGATGAAGTATATTTGGAAGAGTTGCCCCTGAAAGAGGGTTATGTCTCTATCGTAATAGAATATCTCCCCGGACAATACGACCAAAGAGCCGATTCGGCGATGCAGTGTGTAGAGTTGCTTACACAGCAGCCCAGACCGCTTATTCGCTGTGCCAAAGTGTATTTAATCACCGGTGTGAACACTGTCGAGCTGAAGAAAATAAAGGATTACTTAATAAATCCTGTCGAAAGCCGCGAAGGAGTAATGACCAAGCCGAGCACGCTTACACAACAAGTAAGTATGCCCGAAGAAGTCGCAACTGTCGAGAATTTCATAAATTTATCCGACGATGAGGTAGTCAAATATTACCGTTCACAATCCTTTGCGATGACACACAGGGATTTGATTTTTGTCAGGAACTATTTCCAGAAAGAAAAACGCAACCCTACGATTACCGAATTGAAAGTAATCGATACTTATTGGTCCGACCATTGCCGTCATACGACTTTTCTCACGGAATTGACAGAAATAAACATCGATTCCGACAATCCGCATATCGAAAAAGCCGCGGAATTATACGACGAACTTTATGAAGAATTCAATGGAGAAAGACAGGACAAATACAAATGTCTGATGGACATAGCCACCATTGCCGCCAAGAAGCTAAAAAAGACAGGCGAACTTGACAACCTCGACGTGAGTGACGAAATAAACGCTTGCAGTGTTGAAGTCGATGTCGACAATGACGGCGTAGGCGAAAAATGGCTCATAATGTTCAAGAACGAGACGCACAACCATCCGACTGAAATAGAACCTTTCGGCGGAGCGGCAACTTGTCTGGGCGGAGCCATAAGAGATCCGCTGTCGGGCAGGACTTATGTATATCAGGCTATGCGTGTTACAGGAGCCGCCGACCCCAACGAGAAATTGAAAGATACATTGAGTGGCAAATTGCCGCAACGAGTTATCACAAAGACGGCTGCCGCAGGTTTCAGTAGCTATGGCAACCAAATAGGATTGGCTACAGGCATAGTTCACGAGATTTATCATGAAAGATACAAGGCGAAACGGCTTGAAACCGGCTATGTGATAGGCGGCGCCCCGAAAGCCAACATAGTTCGCAACAAACCAAAGTGCGGCGATATAGTGTTGCTTATCGGCGGAGAGACGGGCAGAGACGGCTGTGGCGGAGCAACAGGCAGCAGCAAGGCGCATACAGTCGATTCTATATCCGAATGCGGCGCAGAGGTGCAGAAAGGCAATCCGCTTACCGAACGCAAAATTCAGAGGCTTTTCCGTAATGCCGAAGCATCCCGACTGATAATAAAATGCAACGATTTCGGCGCAGGCGGCGTCAGTGTTGCAGTCGGAGAGTTGTCGGACAGCCTTGATATATATTTGGACAGAGTGCCGAAGAAATACGCAGGACTTGACGGCACAGAGCTTGCCATAAGCGAATCTCAAGAGAGAATGGCAGTTGTCATAAACAAGAGTAATGTTGAAAAATTCATAAAATTCTGTCAAGAAGAAAACGTCAACGCTGTGGATATAGCCGAGATTACTTCCAGCGGCAGAATGAGAATGTTTTTGAACGGCAGAGCCATAGTCGATTTGAAACGGGACTTTTTGGACACAAACGGCGTCAAACAAGATTCAAGAGCGACTATTGTTGACTATTCCAACAGTGTGCAATCGACCGAGAACAAAGAAATTATGCGTCTAGCCAACAAAAGCATTGAAGAAGCCATACAAAAGACGCTATCATCTTTGAAAGTATGTTCGCAAAAAGGCTTGACGGAGATGTTTGACAGCACAATAGGCGCAAGCTCCGTGCTTATGCCTTTGGGCGGCAAATATCAGCTGACACCCAGCATTGTCATGGCATCAAAACCCCCGGTGAATGGAGAGACGACGACAGCAACAGTTTCGAGCTTTGCTTGCCCGATTGATCTATTGGAGATTTCACCGTTCAAGGGCGCGGTTTATTCTGTTGTAATGTCCATAAACAAACTTATTGCATCGGGCGTAGGACCGAGAACCATACGGTTGACTTTGCAGGAATTTTTCAAAAAACTGCGTGACGACCCCGTGAGATGGGGAGAAGTTACGGCAGCTTTGCTGGGCGCGCTGTATGCTCAAATAAATTTGGGTACGGCGGCAATAGGCGGCAAGGATTCAATGAGCGGCTCATTCAACGAGTTGGATGTTCCGCCGACGCTTATTTCTTTCGCAATGGGTATAGCAAGCGCGGACAAGCTTATCACAAATGTATTCAAGAAAGGTCAAAAGCTCTTTTTGCTTAAACTGAAACGCGATGCCGATTTCCTGCCCGATTTCAAGTATTTGAAGAAGGTTTACAGTGTTTTGAACATGAATATCGAAATGGGCAACATAGAAGCCGCTACTGTAGCCGATAATGACATTATGTCCGCCGTAATAAAATCTCTTGTGGGGGAAGGCTCTGGAATATCCTTCGGGAAGATGACACCCGAATATTTCCTGCCGGCATACGGCGATTTCATTGTGGCAGTCAAAAACATTTCCGAACTGGAACTGCTCGAGACGGAATATCTCGGCGTAGTAGACGACAGCGGTTGCATAAAAGGTATGGATCTTGGGATATGCGGCAATGACATAATTGTGCCGTATACCTCGAAACTTGAGAAAGTATTTCCCACGACTGCGCCTTCGGAGGGCGAAGCAAAAGCCTTCAATTATTCCGTAAAAGAAACATATAAGAGCCGTTTGAAATATGCCCGTCCGAATATTTTTATTCCGACGTTCCCGGGCACAAATTGTGAATACGATACGGCGAAGAGATTCCGTTTAGCTGGCGGCGATGCCAATATCGTTGTCGTACGCAATCAGTCGACTAGCGACATAAAAGACACAATTGAAGCCTTCAAAAACGCTATCGACCGCGCGCAAATAATAGCCTTCCCCGGCGGTTTTTCCGGCGGTGACGAACCTGAAGGCAGCGGCAAATTTATAGCCACAACTTTCCGCAATCCTGCGCTTGCCGACGCTGTGCACGAATTGCTCTACAAACGTGACGGACTCATCTTAGGCATCTGCAACGGTTTTCAAGCGCTCATAAAACTCGGACTGTTGCCGCATGGCAAAATCGAGGTGCAGACAGCGCAGTCACCGACTTTGACCTATAACAACATAAACCGTCATGTCAGCACAATTTCAAGAATAAGAGTGGCATCGAATCTCAGCCCATGGTTCAACGGCATATGCGTAGGTGATGTCTTCAATGTGGCAATAAGCCATGGAGAGGGCAGATTTGTTGCCAACGATACAGAATTGTCGAAATTGATTGATAACGGACAGATAGCAACACAATATGTCGATTTAAGCGACAATGTTACGATGACTTCTCCCTGGAATCCCAACGGTTCTATGCTCGCCATCGAGGGTATCACCTCGCCCGACGGCAGAATACTGGGCAAGATGGGGCATGCCGAAAGAATCGGCAAGAATCTCTACAAGAATATCGGCGGAGAATTTGATATGCGGATATTCGAAAGCGGTATAGGGTATTTTGGTTGATGAATTTTTTGCCGCTTGAACCCAATGAAACAAGCCTTCCTCTTGACTTTGTGCTTGTCACTCCCGAAGCGTATGTTGATCATCCTTCTTTCGGGAGCGCCATAATCTCGCGCATTGTCGAAGCAGAGGGCTTTTCTGTTGCCATTTTGTCGCAACCCGGAAGTGACAAGGACTACACGAAGTTCGGACGTCCGAATATAGCTTTTCTTGTTTCGGGCGGAGTTGTCGATAGTATGGTAAACAATTATACCGCCGCTAAACGAAAAAGAAGTACAGATGTTTACAGCGAGGGCGGCAAGTCGGGCGCAAGACCCGACAGAGCGTTGACGGTGTATTGCCGCGCGCTGAAAAGACTTTTTCCCGACACTCCGGTTATTATCGGCGGAATGGAAGGCAGTTTGCGCAGAATGGCGCATTATGATTATTGGTCGGACAGCGTCATGCCTTCGATACTTGTCGACACAAAAGCCGATTTGCTTGTATATGGTATGGGCGAAAGACCGCTTTGGGAATTGCTTGACATCGCAAAAAAGAGTCGCCGTCTTGACAACGTAAAGGACATCAAAGGCACAGGTTATTTGACTTCATTTGATGAACTTTCAAAAAATATGAAAGAAAAATTTCAGTCGGGGAATGTAGATTATTGTCCGACTTTTGAAGAGGTATCCTCCGACAAAAAGAAATTTTTGAAGGCATATAAGCAACAAGCCTATTCCGCCAACGATATGAAAGCCAAACCGCTTATACAAAAGCATGGCAAGGATTATGTCGTCATCAGTCCGCCGCCTGCGCCGCTGACGCAAGAGGAGATGGACAGAGTATATGCTTTGCCGTTCACGGGCGAACCGCACCCGTCCTACAAAGACGGCGTACCGTCTATTCGGGAAGTAAAGTTTAGTATCACCTCGCATAGAGGTTGTTTCGGCGGCTGTTCTTTTTGCGCGCTGTCCTTTCATCAAGGCAGAATGATTTCAAAAAGAAGCAAACAAAGCATAGTCGACGAAGCTGTGAATTTGACGCAGAAGCCCGACTTCAAAGGCTATATTCACGACATTGGAGGTCCCACGGCGAACTTTCGCAATCCTCCCTGCAAAAAAAGAAAAGACGGAGTATGTCCCGACAAGCATTGCATAGGCAACAAGCCTTGTGAAAATCTTGTTGTCGACCACAGCGAATATTTGGACATATTGCGTACGGTAAGAGAACTGCCCAACATAAAAAAAGTATTTGTGCGCAGTGGCATAAGATTTGATTATGTCATGTACGATCAAAACAAGGATTTTTTCCGTGAACTGGTTGCTCATCATATCAGCGGACAGCTGAAAGTTGCGCCGGAGCATTCCGAAGACAAGGTGCTTCGATTGATGAACAAACCGCCGTTTGCCGTCTATAAGGCTTTTTCACAGAGATTTAAGGAAGAGAACAACAGACAGCGCAAAGAGCAATACCTTGTGCCGTATCTCATTTCGTCACATCCGGGCAGCAAAGTAGAAGATGCCGCCAAGTTGACGGAATACTTGAAGACGCAAGGATATATGCCGGAACAGGTGCAAGACTTCTATCCGACACCATCGACAAGGTCTACGTGTATGTACTATACCGGAATAGACCCCGAAACAGGCGAAGAGGTCTATGTTCCGTCGTCACCGGAAGAAAAGCGCACCCAAAGAGCCATGTTGCAGTACCGCAAAAAAGAAAATCAGCAAATAATAAACGACGCCTTGACCTCAAAAAAAATCAAACCCAAGCCTCGGAAAAAATAATTGAATGTTTTTTGTAGAAAAAAGCGTGTTTTTTACAAAGAACATTCAATATTAAAAAAAGCGTCATAATTTCTATTGAAATAAATTTAGCTTTGTCTTATAATGGTAATATGTCTACTATAATTATTGATATGATGATGATTCTTGCAGCAGCGGCGGCGATCGTACTCTGCGCAAGAGCTATGAGCAAAGTTCGACAACTTAAGCAGCAATACAAAGCGGCTATTATTTTGATACCCCTTTATTATACAAAAGCTTGGCATATTGCGCTGGTTGCGGCATATGTCATACTCATTGCCATAGCAACTGTGCTGATGTTTACGACAGGGCTATATATCATTTTCAGTTCCATTATCGTTATATTAGCGGTTTTTACCGCTTTGACCATAAAAATGATGACTTGCCAGTTCGCCGTGCTTGATTGCGGCATTGTCACACCGTTCAGGTACATAAACTGGTTACACCTTTATGAGTACACAATAGACAACGGAAAAGTATTCTTTTATATAGATGAGGGCGGTTATGACACCATAAGAGCTATTTCGCCGAGGCTTTCCTTTGATGAAGCCAACACCGGCAAGCTTGAATTTCTGCTGAGCCGTCATAAAGTAAAAACAAAATAGGTATGGAATAAAAAGTAATAACAAAAGTTTTCCCCGCATAATCTATTACTAATTCCGGAAAAGACGCATATAGACAATATTTGACAAAATATGTTTATATTCTTCTCTAACCGTGTGATAGCATAAAAGGGGTAAGAAAATGTTCATTGTGATGAAAAAAAGCAGATTGATTATAGTCATTTTGCTTGTAGCCATACTAAGTATAGCAGCCTCCATATTTTTCAATCCAAAAGTCACAAGCGCTTTTTCAGCCCCAAAGAAACTTCCGATATATAGTGTCGAAACCAAAACGCAGACAGTAGCGTTGTCCTTCGACGCAGCGTGGGGCGCCGACAAGACGCGGCAAATAATGGATTTGCTTGAACGCCACAACATGAAAGCAACCTTTTTCTTAGTGGGTTTTTGGATAGATAAGTTTCCGGAGCTGACCAAAGAAATAGATGAAAGAGGCTTTCTGGTAGCAAACCACAGTACGAATCACTTGCATATGTCGAAGCTATCGGCAGAAGACATAAAAAGAGAGATCGAAACAACAAACAAAAAAATAAAGGATGCCACAGGAAAAGATGCGATTTTTTTCAGAGCGCCTTTCGGGGAATATAACAACAGGGTACTTACCGGCATAGAAGAACTGAAAATGCTTTGCATACAATGGGATGTTGACAGCCTTGATTGGAAGGGGCTGGGCGGAGCGCAAATGGCGGAAAGGGTACTTTCGAGGACAAAAGCGGGTTCCATAATATTGTGTCACAACAATAGCGATCATATTTTGGACGCATTACCGCTAATATTAAACGGGCTGAAAAATAAAGGTTTGACTTCTGTAAGAATGGATGAACTGGTTTTGCAGCAGAATTACTACATTGACCGCAATGGCAAGCAGTTTGCTAAACAATAGCAAGTGAATAAGGAGTACATAGAATTATGAGTTATGAGATGATGACCAACAATGTGGTTACACTTTCCGGGTACATAAACGGTGAGCCACAATATTCCCATCAGATGTTCGGAGAGGGCTTCTACGAAGCAGCGATTACTGTGCCAAGGCTCAGCGAGCAAGTCGACATTATCCCCATCACCATTTCCGAAAGGCTATTAGCTGACGAAAGAATGGGAGAGGGGCCGGTGACGATTACGGGACAGCTTCGTAGCTACAACAAGATGATTGACGGTCGTTCAAGACTGCTACTGACGGTATTTGTCAGAGACATTGTCGATTATGACCCCGAACGAAACCCCAACACTATTGACATAACAGGTTATGTCTGTAAACTGCCCGTCTATCGCACGACACCCTTCAAGCGTGAGATTTGCGACATATTGATGGCAGTAAATCGCGCCTACAACAAGTCGGACTATTTGCCATGTATAGCTTGGGGCAGGAATGCAAGGTTCGTAAAAGATATGCCTGTCGGCGAAAAACTTGTCATAAACGGCAGAATACAGTCGAGAAGCTACCAAAAACTCAACGAGTTCGGCGAACAGGAAACAAAAGTCGCATATGAGGTCAGCATAAACAGAATTGCTCTGGACGAATGCCAAGAGTGCGACGAATGCGACGAATGCGCCTGCAGCGAGAGAGAGGACGACGAATTTTAATTTAAGATATTTTCCATAATAAAGAAGAAAGCTGATTATAAAAGTAATGCTAAAATCAGCTTTTTTCTTTCAACAAAAAGCCCATGCATTGTTGAAAAAATACAAGACTTATGGTATCATTTTGCTATGAGCATAATAGTAGACAAGGTTTTTGAAATAATCGACCAATTGAAGAATGTACAAAGCGGTATTGAGATAGTCGCCGCCACAAAAACGCGGACAATCGACGAAATCTTAGATATCATGAGAAATACGGCTGTCACCGCCGCCGGCGAAAACAGAGTGCAGGAGTTCATCTCAAAATACGATGACAGTATCGATTGGGATTTTATCGGGCAGCTGCAGACCAACAAGGTCAAGTATATCATAGACAAAACAAGACTTATCCATAGTGTTGACAGATTGCCACTGCTCGAAGTTATTGACAAAGAAGCGGCAAAAAAACAAAAAGTTCAAGATATCCTTATCGAAATAAACACAGGCAAAGAACAAGCCAAAGGAGGTATATTTCTTGAAGAAGCAGAGCAATTTGCAGAAAAAGTCACCGATTACAAGAATGTACGTCTGTTGGGGCTTATGGCGGTGACTCCGCTTGAATGTCCGGGGGCTGAGTTGCAAAGCTATTTTGATGCGGCATATGAGCAATACAAAAAGCTGAAAGGGTCTTTCCCATCAATAAAATATCTTTCGATGGGCATGAGCAACGATTATTTGAGAGCCGCCGAAAGCGGAGCCAACCTGGTACGGCTGGGCAGAGCAATATTCGGCGAAAGGAACTAGATATGGGAACATTTCTCGAATATCTCCAAGGCGAACAAAAAATAACACGGCGAAAACTGCCCAAACAAGCAGTAAATGTCATCAGCCCGAAGAACTTCGAAGATTTGCAACTGCTGCTTGACAGCCTGAAAAAAAGCGAGGGTTTGGTAGTCGACTTCGAGAATACCGACACGGCGCTGGCGCAACGCATGCTGGACTTTTTGAGCGGAGCAGTCTATGCGTTGGATGCAAAAATTGAACAAATAAAAAGCAAGATGTATATGCTTCTTCCCAAAGGACTAAACATAAAAACAAAAATGCCCAAAGGACAAAAATGAAAAAATACTTGAAATATATCATAATCGAACTGTTGCTTGTCGGCGTAGTCATCGCCATTGATTTACTGACAAAAGAGTTTATTTATGCCAAAGCGGAAAGTCAAGGCAGAATGAGCTTCATAAAAGGTTTCATATCTTTTGTCGCCGTCCGCAACGAGGGCGCTTCTTTCGGAATGTTTTCATCCAACACAATATTACTTACGATAGTGTCGGCGGTGTCCTCGGCAGGGTTGACAGCCTTCTTGATCGTCAGCATAAAACACCGTTACCCTCTTTTGCGTTTTTCGCTAATTTTTATTATCGGCGGCGCCATCGGCAACCTTGCCGACCGAATGTCGCTGGGATATGTGCGTGACTTTATGGAATACGACTTTGTGGAATTCGCCGTTTTTAATATGGCGGACGTCTTTCTTACGGTAGGCACCATACTGCTGATTATTTATGTGTTGTTTTTTTACAAAGAGAAAGAAAAGAAAACCGAAAATAAAATCGAGAACAAAACCGAAACCGTAATCGAAACCGGAATAGAGAACAAAACCGAAACCGTAATCGAAACCGGAATAGAGAACAAAACCGAAACC
>CAYJBS010000018.1:15499-24601 GCA_964368435.1 uncultured Christensenella sp.
ACCGAAACCGTAATCGAAACCGGAACAGAGAACAAAACCGAAACCGTAATCGAAACCGGAATAGAGAACAAAACCGAAACCGTAATCGAAACCGGAACAGAGAACAAAACCGAAACCGTAATCGAAAATCAAACCGAAAACAAATGAAAGAGCTATTTTATTATCCCAAAATTGAAGATAAAGGCACCCGTATAGATGTCTACCTTTCACAGTTGCTGTCCGAAACACGTTCACGCATAAAGACTTTGATTGTGCGCGGACTGGTGTTTTTTGACGGTGTTCAAGTGACAAAAAGCGGCATGGAAGTAAAACTCGGAGAAATCAAAGTGCTTTTTGAAGAACCAAAGAAACTTGACGCATTGCCGCAGGATATTCCGCTTGAAATTGTTTTTCAGGACAAAGACATTGCCGTCATCAACAAACCTCAAGGCATGGTTACACACCCCGCCGCAGGTTCACCCGACAGCACTTTGGTCAATGCGGCACTGTTTCACATAAAGGATTTGTCAGGCATAAACGGCGTATTCCGACCGGGAATTGTACACCGTCTTGACAAGGACACATCAGGATTGCTGGTTATTGCAAAGAACAACACTGCCCATTTGTCGTTGGCAAAACAGATTGCCGAGAAGGCGGCGGAGCGGTATTATTTGGCTCTTATCGAGGGCAACATGAAAGAGGATAACGGCACAATTGACATGCCTCTTGCCAGGAACAAAACCGACCGCAAAAAAATATCCGTAGACACAAACGGCAGACGAGCGGTGACGAACTTTCGAGTTATTGAACGATTTGGCGATTATACTTTGACGGAATTTAAGCTGCAAACGGGCAGAACACACCAAATACGTGTGCATTGCAAAGCAATAAATCATTCTGTTGTCGGTGATGCGACTTATGGCAGAAAGGACAAGTTCGGACTCAAAGGTCAGCTTTTGCACTCATACAAGCTGATACTTACTCATCCCGTCAGCGGTGAGCGGTTGAGCTTCGAGGCGCCGTTGCCCGATTATTTTGAAAAGGTACTTGAAAAACTGCGTAGTACGCAAAAATAGTTTTTTGTCATTTATTTCCCTTCATACAATAAAATATTATTATGCCAAGCTACAATGACATAATAATAAAATGCGGTTTGCCGCTTTCCGACTGTATAGGCGGCGAGAAAATAACCATCGTTGATTTTTCGGCGGCGCTTATTGAAGGGCATAAGGGCATTTTTGCCTATTCAATGGAAGAGATCGTCATTCAATTAAAAAAAGGTCGCATCCTCATCAGCGGCGCATCGTTGAAAATTATCGAAATAAACAGCGACGAAATATATATAGCAGGCGAAATATCGCATATTGAAAGGCAGCAATGAAGGACAGAGCAGAAATAACAATAACAGGAAAGGCGTTGTTTCCGCTGAATTTGCTGTCGAAGAGAAAAATACGATTGCGCAAGGTGCATTTCGGAAAAGACAGCTTGAAATTCACCGTCGAAGGCAAACAGCTTGCAAGCTGTCAAACGCATTTGCAGGAGTTCAACAGAAAATTTGAAATCACAAAGAAAAGGGGCTTCGGCTTTTTCTTTGAAGCGGCAAAAAAAAGAATCGGAGCTATCGTCGGACTGGTTTTTTTTATTGTTGCGCTGACGGTATATTCACTTTGCGTCTTTAATGTCGAAATCAAGGGCAACAAAAATATCACCACTTCGATAATCTCGAAAAAGGTAAACGAGAATGTGAAATTTCCGTTATTTAATGCCGATATTGATACAAAAATGTTGGAACGGGAAATAATGTCTTTGGAGGGCATCAGCAGCGCAAGCGTAGAAAAAAGAGGCACAAAAATTTTGGTTGTCGTGTTGGAAGAGTTGCCGCACACCTCGATAGAAGATATCCGAGCCGATTTTGTTCCGATAAATTCAAAATACGACAGCGTTATCACCCGAATGTTTGTAACTTGCGGCACGCCTCTTGTCAAGGAAGGTCAGCCTGTGCAGAAAGGGCAGATATTGATTGCGCCATATTTGATGAAGGACGAAAAAACGACGGTGGAGAGCAAGGCAGGCGGTGAGGTCTATGGCAAAGTGTGGTTCAAAAAGACCAAGACTTTTCATCCCGAGGTTATAGAATTTTATCGGACAGGGAAAACAATGTCATATTACGAAATAAAGATGTTCAACTACCTGAAAATTCCGAAAAATCCATTTCTGTACAGCGAGGAGCAAAGGGAAATATTTTATTTGGGCGGAATCATTCCGATAAAAGCCGTCAAACATACATATTTTGAAACGGAAAAAGCTGTTGTACCTTTTGACTTTGATGCCCAAAGCGAGTTTTTGATAAAGGAAGGCATCTTAGAACTAGAACAAGAGCTGCCCGAGGACGCCACAAAGTTGCGTAAATGGTATGAAATAAAAAGACTGGACAAAATAGTCCAATTAGATATATACTATGAGGTAGAAATAAGGATAAACTAAAATAAAAAGGACAAAAAATGCCGGCACAACCGAACAATACAATTGCAAACAACAAAAAAAACGCGCGCAAACAAGCACTTGGCTATTTGAGTATTGCCGCCTTTTCGCTGATACTTGCGTTTGTCGTTAAGTTGACCTATACGGGATTCAACGGGTTTCTTACCGCCATGGCAGACAACTCACAACTTAGGCAAGTCTTTGCTCTTGCAGGCATTCTTGCCGTCATTATGTTTTCGCTGTATTTTTATATTTCGCAAAGCAAGAAAGAACTGATGGAGAACAAAAGACTGCTCAGCGTCATTATGCTTGCCGTTCTGATAACTCTGGTGGTTTCGATTTTGTTCGGCAACTCCATAAGCATTTCGCTAATGCCGCTTGCGTTGAGCGGACTGCTTATCAGCATACTTGTTGACAAACGCATAGGTTTGATGGCGAACATTTTCATAAATCTCGGCTTCTTTTTCACCTTTACTATGATATTCGGTGTTGATGATATTATGGTGACCTCGACGGCGATGCTGACGGGCATAGTATCGGGAACATATATGATTCTCATGATGGAAAAGACCTATACGAGAATGAAATTCCTTTTCAACGGATTTTTGATCTCCATTGTTATGGTTCCTGTCGCAATGCTTATTGCGGCGTTTATGAACTATACCTTCCAGAACATGCTTTATTCCGGTCTGTGGACCTTCCTTTCGATACTGCTGTCTGTTTCGCTGTTCATTACGGTGTTGCCTGCTTTTGAGAAGCTGTTCAAACTGACAACGAATTTTGGCTTGGAGGAGCTTTGTTCCTTTGACACAAAACTATTGAAAAGGCTCAACGAGGAAGCGCCCGGCACCTTCAATCACAGTCTTGCCGTCGGCAATCTTGCGCAGCTATGCGCGCTTGCCATAGGAGAGAATCCACAGCTTGCCAAAGCCGCCGCATATTATCATGACGTAGGAAAACTGAAAGACCCGATGTGCTACGTAGAGAACCAAAAAGGCTACAATCCGCATGACGACTTTATACCCGAAGTTTCGGTGTATGTCATCACTCAGCACACAAAATGGGGCTATGAGCTTTTGAAGAAAGAGCATTTGCCCGACGCCATTGCCGCCATTGCTCTGGAACATCACGGCACGACCTATGTCAACTATTTTTATAACAAGGTCAAGAAGTTGACAGAGGACAGCGTTGAGCGGAAGGATTTCAGCTACGGCGGACCTATTCCCTCAACAAAAATAAGCGCTATCATAATGATAGCCGACACCGTGGAAGCCGCCACAAGAGCGCAAGGCATTTCTTCGGATCCGGCAGTAATGCGCTCCTTTGTTCACAAACTAATAGAAGAAAAACACAATCAAGGACAGTTTGACAACAGCAGTATCACCTTCAAACAACTGAAAAAGATTGAGGATACTTTGGTTGAGGCGCTGCCGGGAGTTTTCCACAACAGAATTTCATACGAAGAAAAAAAATAAAGAGGACATAGATGATAAAGATTTACCAGCATAGGAAGCAAGGCTACGAAGACACAATACGCAAGGCGGCGTTATTCGCCATTAATCATTTTGGCATACAAGAAGAAGACGTTGACATCGAAATAAACACCGTAAGCGCAGAACAAATCAAGGCGCTGAACGGAAGCTATCGCGGCATAGACTGCGCTACCGATGTACTTAGTTTTGCGGCGACGCAATTCTCAGTACCTTTCGACAAGAACCAATATCCCGGTATGCAAAATCCGGAGGATGGCGCGACTATGCTCGGCGAGATATTCATTTGCACAAAAAAAGCCTCCGAACAGGCGAAAGAATACGGACATAGCATAGAACGTGAAATCAGCTTTTTGACGTGTCACGGTGTTTTGCATCTTTTGGGCTTTGACCACAAGAATGAAGCAGAAGAGAAGATCATGACAGATCTTCAAGACAAAATACTTGACGAAGAACTTGGCGTCAAAAGAGAAGAAGGTGAACAGCCGAGTTTCAAATCGGGTTTTGTGGCGATTATTGGCAGACCAAATGCAGGCAAGTCGACATTGACAAACAACATTGTAGGCGAAAAGGTTTCTATCGTTTCTTGGAAGCCGCAAACAACAAGGAACAAGATACTCGGCATCTATAACGATGAATATACTCAGATAGTACTCATAGACACACCGGGACTTCATACACCGAAGAACACGCTGGGAAAGTTTATGATGAAGACGGCAAGAGCGGCGCTTGAGGGCGTTGACGCTGTGGTCTATATTATCGATGCCGAAAAGGGCATCGACGGAAAGGATACACAAAACATAGTCAGTTATGTCGAGAACGGACAGAATGTCATTGTTGCCGTCAATAAGATTGACCATGTCACAAAAGAAAAGGTCTTTGACATCTTGACAGAGTTGAAAGAACTTGCCGGAATAAAATCAATCGTGCCGATATCTGCATTGAAAGGAAAGAATGTCGACATAATTTTGAAGAATCTGAAAGAATTGTTGACGGACACCGTGAAGTATTATCCCGACGACATGTTCACCGACAAAAACCTTCGGTTCATGGTGGCGGAAATCCTAAGAGAAAAGACACTGCGCCTGCTTGACAAGGAAGTGCCGTATGGCATAGGTGTAGATGTGACGAGATTCGAATACCGTGACAACGGTATCCTCGACATAGACGCCGATATTATTTGCGAAAAGATGGCGCACAAGCCTATCATTCTCGGAAAGGGCGGCAGCATGATAAAAAAGATTGCAAGCTATGCAAGACAGGACATTGAAGCCATGACAGGCAGCAAAGTTTTTCTGACAGTCTTTGTGCTTGTGAAAGAAGATTGGAGAGGCAGCGACAGCATTATGAAGGAGCTGGGCTATGATCTGAAAAAGTAAAAAATATTTTTATTTTTCCTGAATAATATAAAGTGGGTTGCTACATTCTATAGTTGTAAGCATAGTTTGCTTATAGAGCTATAGGGGTGAGGATTGAAACAAATTGATGATTTATTATGGCAGACATTTAAGAAAAGCGGTCAAACCGGGTATTATATGTTGTATAAAGCCATAAAGGATGAAGAGATTAGGAAATAAGCTCATTTACCAAAGTAGCTAGCGGACATAAACCACCTTATTTATTAGGGTGGTTTTTCCGTTAAAGAGGGAGTATGGACTATAAAGGTGTTTGCCTGAGGGCAGTAAATTACAAAGAAAAAGATAAGCTACTGACCGTAGCAACCTTTGAGCGCGGCATAATCACCATTTCGGCAAAAGGCGTGAGAAGCGCCAAAGCCAAACTATGCGCAGGCTGTATGCCGCTGGTGTTCGGCGAATTCGGCGTGACCGAAACAAAGAGCGGCTTTATTTTGACGGCAATAAATATCGAAGAGAGTTTTCGAAACTGCTGGTCGGACACCGGACGAAATCTCGCGGCTATGTTGGTACTCGAAACGATAGAAAAGGTTTCCATAAGAGGCGAAAACATTTCTTTCGAACTGTTGCTTGCGCTGAAAACGTTGCAGGAAATAAATTATGGCACAGCTTATCCCTTTGCCGCAGCAGTTTGGTTCTTGCTGGAAATTCTCAAATATGTAGGCGTCGATTATACCGTTGAAGATATTCCGACAGGCGCAAAAACAGTTATTGATACGCTTTCTGCGGTGGCGGTCGAGGACTGCGGCACACTTGAATTACATACCGCAGATGTCGATTCGGCGCTTTATTATATAAATTTGATAATAAAAAACCGTCTTTCTCTCAACCTTTTTGTCATAAAAGAAATTTATACCGTACTCAACTCAGGAGTCTTTTCGACCGGTTTGCAAAAATAGCGTTAAAAGAATAAAAACCTCGCTTTTGGTTTATTATTATCTTATTAGTCATTGAAATTGCTTGTTAATTCATTGATTATTTTATATAATAAATGGGATGATTTATAAAAAACTACAAAGAGGAGATTTTAATGACGAAATTTGTTTATTTATTTAAGGAAGCAGACGGAAAGAACAAGGCAATGTTTGGCGGAAAGGGAGCCAATCTCGCGGAGATGACAAAACTAGGTATGCCTGTTCCCGAAGGTTTCACAATTACTACCGAGGCTTGTACGCAGTATTATGAGGACGGACAGAAGATTTCGGAAGATATCATTGCCCAGATTTTCGAAGCGCTCGCCAAAGTTGAAGCTCAGGCAGGAAAGAAGTTCGGCGATCCCGTCAATCCTTTCCTTGTTTCGGTAAGAAGCGGCTCGAGAGCCTCTATGCCGGGCATGATGGACACGATACTCAACCTCGGACTTACCGATGTATCCGTTGAAGGTCTTGCGAAACTTACGGAGAATCCCCGTTTCGCATATGACTGCTACAGAAGATTTATTCAAATGTATTCCGACGTTGTTACAGGATTAGGCAAGTCCTATTTCGAAGAAATCATCGACGAACTGAAACACAAGAAAAACATAAAACTTGACACAGAATTTACCGCAGCCGACCTGAAAGAATTGATTGCTTTATTCAAAGCTCTTTACAGCGAAAAGACAGGCGCGGATTTTCCCCAAGATCCCAGACAGCAACTTATCGGCGCAACAGAAGCCGTTTTCAAGAGCTGGGACAACCCCAGAGCTATTTCCTATCGCAGAATGAACGACATTCCTTCAACATGGGGCACTGCCGTTAACATTCAATCGATGGTATTCGGCAACATGGGAGAGACCTCAGGCACAGGCGTTGCGTTCACCAGAGACCCTGCCACAGGCGAAAAGGTGCTTTACGGCGAATATCTCATGAATGCTCAAGGCGAAGACGTTGTTGCGGGTATCCGTACTCCTATGACGATAGACCATTTGAAGGAGACCAACCCCGAAGTTTATGACCAATTCGTAGCCATCACCCAAAAACTTGAGAATTATTTCAGAGATATGCAGGATATGGAGTTCACCATCGAAAGAGGCAAGCTCTATATGCTCCAAACCAGAAACGGTAAGCGTACAGCGCATGCCGCCATCAAGATTGCTTGCGACCTTGTCGAAGAAGGATTGATCAGCAAGGAAGAGGCTGTTTTGAAGGTAGAACCCAAACAGCTTGACGAACTGCTGCATCCTCAATTTGACACCGTAATGCTTCGCAAAAGCAAAGCCATCGGAGTCGGCTTGCCGGCATCCCCGGGCGCCGCTTGCGGAAAGATAGCTTTCACCGCTGAAGAGGCAGTCCAAAGAGCAGAGAGGGGCGAGAGTGTAGTTTTGGTAAGACTTGAGACCAGCCCCGAAGACATCGAAGGAATGGCAGTGGCAAAAGGCATCCTTACAGCCAGAGGCGGCAGGACTTCCCACGCGGCAGTTGTTGCGCGCGGAATGGGCAGATGTTGTGTAGCAGGCTGCGCAGAGCTTATCATAAACGAGAAGAACAAGACGGTCACCATAAAAGGCAAGACCTACACCGATAAAGATTATTTCTCGCTTGACGGCAGCACCGGAAACATTTATGCCGGAAAGATTGACACCGTACCCGCAACCGTAAGCGGATATTTCGGCAGGATCATGGAGTGGGCAAACGAATTCAGAATGCTGAAAGTCAGAGCCAACGCAGACACCCCGACAGATGCCAAGCAAGCAAGAGAATACGGCGCCGAGGGTATCGGACTTTGCAGAACCGAACATATGTTCTTTGCTGAAGACAGAATAGCCGCTGTTCGCGAAATGATAGTTGCGCCCACAGTAGCGCAGAGAGAAAAAGCGCTTGCAAAGCTGCTTCCGATGCAAAGAGAAGACTTCATCGGCATATATAAGGCGATGGGAGACTATCCCGTTACTATCAGATTCTTGGATCCGCCTCTTCATGAATTCGTACCCCACAAAGATAGCGAAATCAAGGCGCTTGCCAAGGATATGGACATGGATTTTGAAGAGCTTGCCAACATAGTTGAAGGCTTGAAGGAATTCAATCCCATGCTCGGACATCGTGGTTGCAGACTTTCTGTCACCTATCCGGAAATCGCAGTCATGCAGACCAAAGCCGTCATCGAAGCGGCAATTGCCTGCAACAAAGCCGGCGCAAACGTAAAACCCGAGATTATGATTCCGCTTGTAGGCGACATAAAAGAATTGAAGTATGTCAAGGATATCGTAGTCAAGACTGCCGAAGCCACCATGAAAGCCAACAAAACCGATGTGGCTTATACGGTAGGCACCATGATAGAGATTCCCAGAGCGGCGATTACTGCCGACGAAATAGCCAAGGAAGCTGACTTCTTCTCCATCGGAACAAACGACCTCACTCAGATGACTTACGGTTTCAGCCGTGACGATGCAGGCAAGTTCCTGAATGATTATTATGACAAGAAGATATTCGAGTCAGATCCCTTCCAGAGAGTCGACCAAATCGGCGTAGGCAAACTGATGAAAATCGGTGTGCAACTCGGACGTCAAACCAAACCTCAACTCAAATGCGGTATCTGCGGAGAGCACGGCGGCGATCCTTCGTCGGTTGAGTTCTGCCACGAGATAGGCTTGAACTATGTTTCTTGCTCGCCCTTCAGAGTGCCCATAGCCATCCTTGCGGCGGCACAGGCAGCCATAAAGAGCAAATAAGAATATATTATCAGATACTGAAAGACTGTCGTAAGGCAGTCTTTTTTTATATGGATGAGATTTCTCCACTTCGGTCGAAATGACATAT
>CAYJBS010000019.1:0-23665 GCA_964368435.1 uncultured Christensenella sp.
GTTATAATATATATATTATATATAATAGTTTATATGGCAAAAATAGTATGAGGAGATAAATATGTCTGAAAAAATTCAAAAGGCTTATGACCAAGATACCATTCAGGTGCTGGAGGGACTTGAGCCCGTCCGGAAAAGGCCGGGAATGTATATCGGCTCGACGGATGTGAAAGGACTGCATCATCTCGTTACGGAAATTGTCGACAACTCCATTGACGAGGCGTTGGCGGGATATTGCACTCATATCGAGATCACTGTTTTGAAAGACGGTTCCGTCAAGGTGCGCGACAACGGCAGGGGCATTCCCACCGGCATCATCCCGAAAGAGAACAAATCGGCAGTCGAAGTCGTCATGACGAAGCTTCATGCCGGCGGAAAATTCGGCGGTGGCGGATACAAAATAAGCGGCGGACTGCACGGTGTAGGTCTTTCGGTTGTCAGCGCGCTCAGCGAATATCTCGAAGTGACGGTTTATCAAGACGGCAACATACATCAGCAACTATACAAGCAAGGCGTTCCGCAGGCGCCGCTGAAAGTCGTCGGCGAAACAGATGAGACGGGAACACAGGTGGTATTCTTCCCCGACCCCACGGTTTTTGAGACGACTGTTTTCACATATGATACGATGAAAAACCGCCTGAAAGAGCTTGCGTATTTGAACAAAGGACTGCGCATAAGCATCGAAGACCAGAGAGAGGGACAAGAAAAGCAAGAATCCTTTATGTATGAGGGCGGCATCATGAAGTTTGTCGAGAACCTCAACAAAAACAAGGAAGTGCTGTTGCCGCAAGTGCTCTATATCGAAGAAATAAACAATGACAGCGAAGTCGAAGTGGCGTTGCAATACAATGAAGGCTACACCGAAACCATTTTGACTTATGCCAACAACATAAACACCGAAGAGGGCGGAGCTCATCTCGACGGTTTCAAGGCAGCGCTTACAAAAGTCATAAACGAATACGGTCAGAAGCTGAAAGTCCTGAAAGAAAACGAGAAATTGAGCGGAGAGGACGTACGAGAAGGTATCACCGCCATCGTCAGCGTAAAACTTTGCGACCCGCAATTTGAAGGGCAAACCAAGACAAAGTTGGGCAACAGCTTCATGCGGACACTCGTAAACAAAGTTGTGAGCCAAAAAATAGGGGAATTTTTCGAAGAAAACCCCAAGCTCGCAAAGGAAGTCATAACCAAGTCCATAAACGCTCAGAGGGCAAGAGAAGCCGCCAGAACGGCAAGAGAGCTTTTCCGCAGAAAAGGAGTTTTCGAATCGACATCTCTTCCCGGCAAGCTTGCCGACTGCACGGATCCCGATCCAAAAAACTGCGAGATTTATCTCGTAGAGGGTGATTCCGCCGGAGGCACCGCAAAGATGGGGCGTGATCGCCACATACAAGCCATTTTGCCATTGAAGGGAAAAATTCTCAACGTCGAGAAAGCGCGTCTGCATAGAATTTTGGGCAACGACGAAATAAAATCCATGATAAAAGCCTTTGGTTGCGGATATCAGGACGAGTTTGACATCTCCAAGTTGCGTTATGACAGAATCATCTGTATGACAGATGCCGACGTCGACGGCAGCCATATCAGAATATTGCTGCTTACCTTCTTCTATCGCTTTATGCGGCCGTTGCTTGAGCAAGGTCATATATACAGCGCCATGCCCCCTCTCTACAAGGTGACGAAAGGCAAGCAAGAAGTATATTGCTATTCCGACCAAGAATTGAGGCAGGTTCAAGAAGAGCTCGGCGGAAGAACCGAACTTCAGCGCTACAAAGGCTTGGGCGAAATGAATGCGCATCAGCTTTATGAGACGACGATGAACCCCGAGACGAGAACGCTTATTCAGATGAAGATGGAGGACGCCGAGGAGGCGGAGGAGATATTCACTCTGCTTATGGGCGAATCGCCGGAATTGAGAAGGACTTTCATAGAAGAAAATGCAGACCTCGTAAAAGATTTGGACATATAAGAAGGTGAAAAATGGCAAAGAAAGAACTTGACATAAAGAACATAAAAGAAATTCTGGCGATGACAAAGATCGTCCCCGTAAACATAAAAGACGAAATGAGCAAATCATTCATCAGTTACGCAATGGCGGTCAATGTCAGCAGAGCCATTCCCGATGTGCGCGACGGATTGAAGCCGGTGCACAGAAGGATATTGTACGCCATGTACGACCTCAACAACACCTATGACAAGCCGCACAAAAAATGCGCGCGTATCGTCGGTGAAGTGCTGGGCAAATATCATCCCCACGGCGACTCGGCGGTATATGATGCGCTCGTAAGAATGGCGCAGGATTTCTCTATCAGGGCCACCTTGGTGGACGGCCACGGAAACTTTGGTTCCGTCGACGGCGATCCGCCCGCGGCACAGAGGTATACCGAAGCAAGATTGAGCAAGATTGCAGGAGAGTTGCTGAAAGATCTCGACAAAGAAACGGTCGATTTTTATCCCAACTTTGACGACACATTGATGCAACCGGTAGTTTTGCCCGCAAAATATCCCAATCTGCTGATAAACGGCAGCGAAGGCATCGCCGTAGGTATGGCGACAAACATTCCGCCACACAACCTGAACGAAGTAATAGACGGCACCATAGCCCTGATCGAAAATCCCGAATTGACGGTTGACGACCTTATGAGCTATATCCCCGCTCCCGACTATCCCACAGGCGGATTGGTACTGGGCAGAGCCGGCGTACGCAAAGCCTACCGCACCGGCAGGGGCAGCGTTGTTATCAGAGCCAAAACCGAGATTGAGGAACACAACGGCAGACAACGAATAATAGTCACCGAGTTGCCCTATCAAGTCAACAAAGCAAACCTCATAAAATCCATAGCCGACCAGGTCAAGGACAAGAGGTTGGAAGGCATTTCCGACATCAAGGAAGAAAGCGACCGCCACGGCATGAGAGTAGTTTTTGAACTCAAGAGGGACGCCAATGCCCAAATAGTTTTGAACATGCTATTCAAGCACTCGAATTTGCAGGTCTCCAACGGTATTTGCTTGTTGGCTCTTGTCAAAGGCAGACCGCAACTCTGCAACCTGAAAGAAATGCTTGAAAGTTATGTAGAGCACCAAATCGAAGTTATCCAAAGAAGAACCGTCTATACCTTGAATAAGGCGCAAGAAAGAGAGCATATTGTAAGAGGACTTGTCATTGCGTTGGCGAACATAGACGAAGTAATAGAGATCATAAAGAGGGCATCTGAACGCAGTGACGCCCAAGAAAAGCTTATGCAGGCGTTTTTATTGAGCGAAAAACAAGCCAACGCCATTCTCGAAACAAAACTTGCCCGTCTAACAAACCTCGAAGTAGAAAAGCTCAACGCAGAGCTTGCCGAACTTGAGAAGATGATAGCCGAATACAACGACATTCTTGCCAACCCGGCACGCATAAGAACAATCATAAAAGAAGAATTGGAAGACATCAAGAAATGTTATGGTGACGAAAGGCGCGCCGAACTGAGCTACGACGAATCAGAAATTGACATAGCCGATTTGATTGAACAAGAAGACGTTGTTGTATCCATGACATATCAAGGCTATATCAAGAGAATAGCCGTGACGGAATACAAGGCGCAGGGCAGAGGCGGCAAGGGCGTAACAGCCCACAAGACAAAGGACGAAGATTTTGTATCGACGATGTTTGTCTGCAATACGCATGAAGACCTTTTGTTCTTCAGCAACAAAGGCAAGGCATACACAAAGAAGGTTTACGAAATCCCCGAAGCCTCGAAAATATCCAAGGGCAGAGCCATCGTCAATGTGCTTGCTTTGGATGAAGGCGAAAAGATTACGGCATTTCTCCCCGTAAAGGAATACGGAGAAGGCTATATTGTTATGGCAACGAAGGAAGGACTTATCCGAAAAAGCCAGCTGAACGAATTCGAATCGGTCAGATCCAACGGAAAAATAGCCATAACGCTGCTTGAAAATGACGAACTCATCTCAGTCGAACAGTCGGGAGGAGACGATGACATCATCATGGCGTCTCACTTCGGCAAGTGCATTAGATTCAACGAAAGGGATGTCCGCCGCACGGGCAGAGGTTCGCAGGGAGTGCGCAGCATAAAACTTGACGAAGGAGATTTCGTAGTCGATATGGCTGTCATAAAAGAAGGCCGTGAAGTCATCACAATCTCCGAAAAAGGTTACGGCAAGAGAACTGGCACCGAGGAATACAGACAGCAAACCCGCGCAGGAAAGGGCATAAAAGCCGGAAACTTTACCGAAAAGACAGGCAGGCTGGTCAACATGAAACTTGTCGACGAAAACGAAGACATCATCATAATAGCCGACAACGGCACAATGATAAGAATTATTGCCAACCAAGTTTCGAAGATAGGCAGAGCGACACAGGGCGTGCGAATTATGCGCATAAAAGACGACGATAGCAAAGTAGTATCAATGGCGCTGACGCCCCATGACGATGATGCGGAATACGATGCAGTCGAGATCGACGAAGAAGACATCAAAGCGGCAAGAGCCGAAGAAGAACAGTCGAATTCGCAGCCCACAGACGAAGAGTAAGATACCCAAACAGACTGTTACAAAACAGTTGAACAATGACAACATACAAGCGGCAGACCAAAAAGGTGTGCCGTTTTTGTATGACAAAAAAAGCGTCATTGTAATATATGGCTTTTTAAGTTATAATAGAAACATAAAAACTCGGAGGCGTTTATGGAAAATAAACTTAGTCCAAAGATATGGCTATCGGTGATTATTTTCGGGTTGTTCGGACAGGTGGCTTGGGTCGTCGAAAACATGTATTTCAATGTCTTTATGTACAAGACGGTCACTTTCAACCTCAACGCAACGGCGGCGATGGTTGCGGCAAGCGCAGTCGTTGGAACGATATTCACCATAATAGCAGGCAACTTGTCGGACAGATTCGGCAAGCGCAAGCTGTTCATAAGCAGCGGCTACATACTTTGGGGTTTTTCTTTGATGGTTTTTGCCGTCATAAGCGTAAACAACACGCAAAAAATCTTTCCCGGAGCCGATGCGGTTGCTATGACTGTAGCCATCATCATATTTATGGACTGCATAATGACGGCTTTTGGATCTACGGCAAACGACGCAGCCTTCAACGCCTGGGTGACCGACGTCACCAACTCGAAAAACAGAGGCAAAGCCGAAAGTGTGTTGAGCATAATGTCTGTCATAGCGTTGCTGGTGGTTTTCGGCGCCTTTGACGGTTTGACAAAACAAGGTAAATGGGCAGAATTCTTTCTCATTCTCGGCTCCATCACCACGGCAAGCGGAATACTGGGTATTTTTCTCATAAAAGACAGCCCTGCTATCGTTCCGAAAAAAAGCAACTATCTGAAAGACATAGCATACGGCTTCAAGATATCGACAATAAAAGAAAACAAATATCTATATATCGTACTAGCCTCCATGGCAATAGTCGGCATCGCCAACAATATATATATGCCGTATTTGATAGTTTATATTGAGTTTGCGCTGGGCATAAAAGACTATTCAATTCTGTTGGGCATAGTAATTTTGCTTGCCTCGGCATTTAGTGTGCTGTTGGGATTCATAAGTGATAAATACGACAGAAGAAAATTCTTATTGCCTGTCATAGGCTTATATATAATCGGCTGTCTGGCGATGTTTTTGGCGCAAGGACTGGTGCTGACCGCAATAGCGGGAACACTGCTGATGACGGGCAATTTGGCGCTGGCATTCATAATATCCGCATCTGCAAGAGATTTAACTCCTGCCGATAAGTCGGGACTGTTCCAAGGCATAAGAATGGTGTTTTTTGTGTTGATACCGATGTGTGTAGGACCTTTCATCGGCGCTTTCATCAGCCGCACCAGCAATGCATCTTACACCGATCCGCTGACCTTCGAGACACAACCCATCCCATCGAAATTTATGTTTATCGGAGCCATTGCCGTTGTGCTTTTTGTTTTGATACCAATCTATTTTATCTTGAAAATGGACAGAAATAAATTGAAAATAAACGATTTAACAAAAATTACCGCCGAGCAAGAAGGCTAATATATCAAGTTTTTTTTGAGATACTAGGGCTATGAAAAAGTTTGTTGTCATAGTCCTTCTTTTTATAGTTTTGCTTATATTGATAAGTTCTTTGGCGGCGGTACCTTTCAGCGGAAAAACCCATCTTACGGTATATAGTGAGGGCAAGCCTATTTTTTCAAAGACGTATAGAATAAAATCCCGCACATTTTTTACGGTGCTTCTTAAGCATAACGGCAGCTTTAATAAATACTACATGAGAAACAAAGACAATGTTGAAGTACGGGATTTTTCATGTATCAATGACGAAATAAAAAGGGATATCGAAGGGCTGGCGCAGGCGCTGGAATACCCTGCAAAAGATGCCGAAATATTATGGCATGCCGAACAAGCAAAGTTTGATTATAAAGAGGGTGAGAACGGTGTTATGGTAGACCGAAATGCCATAATCGAGAACCTTTATTCGGCATTTGGCGCAAAGACGGCAATTGAGCTGAAAGGTCAAATCATACCCCCGAAAACCACGGTAGAAATGCTGAAAGACTGCACTGCGGAAAGGGCGGTTTTCTCCACAGAATACTCCAGATCTTCGGCGAACAGAAAGCAAAATATCGCCTTGGCGGCAAGCCGTTTGAACGGGCTTATAATACCGTCAAAAACGGAATTTTCTTTTAACAAGGCAGTGGGTCCGAGAACGATAGCCAACGGATTCTTAATGTCAAAAATAATCAGCGGAGGCGACTTTGTCGACGGAGTCGGCGGAGGAGTTTGTCAGGTTTCGACAACACTCTATAATGCCTGGGTGAGAGCGTCGCTTGAAGTAAAAAACGCAGTCAGTCACTCCTTGCCCGTTTCTTATATTGGACCTTCGTTGGACGCAATGGTCAGCAGTCGAAACGACCTTGTTTTATATAACAATTCCGATTATAATATTTATTTAAAAGCCTGGACAAAAAGCAACAGGGTCTTTTTCGCTGTATACGGCAAATATACAGGTGAAAATATTGTGCTACGCAATGAAATAGTTAAACTGATTCCTTCTTCGGAATACGATGAGGTAGAAGAGCCGTTGATATGGAAGGCAGGGGAGAATTTCAGAATTATTTCTCCTGCGGCAAACGGTTTGGTCAGCAATGCCTATAAGGATGTCTATGTCGACGGCAAGCTGTTGCGTACAGAAAAGCTGCGCACCAATACTTATTTGCCCCGCAAAGGAAAAATTGTCAGGCGCAAGCCTGACAAAAGTGATAATCCTATTGAATATAAAGATGAATTATGAAGTTGTTTAGTCTATTTTGTTGACGACCACGCCTTCTTTGGTGTCCAGTAAAGAATAGCCTTTGTCGGCAATGAGTTTGCGCAGTTCGTCGGCTTTTTGAAAATCTTTTTGTTTTTTTGCTTGAGTACGAGTTTCGACAAGTTCTGCAATATCTTCAGGGATGTCTTGCTTCTTGGGCGCGGGCGGTTGAATATTGTCAAAAGAAAGCCCGAATATCTTGTCAAAATCCAAAGCCAATTTGTATATATCAACGCTCTTGGCTTCTTTCGACATTGTGAAAAGCACACCTAGCGCCAGCGGTATATTCAAGTCATCGTTTATGGCGGCTTCGAATTGAGCCTTATATTTGGCGAGAATGTCCGGCGAAGTCTTTGTTGTCGATTGTTTGTGTTGCCAAAGCGATGAGGACAACCGTTCTCTGGAAACTTTCGCGGCATCCATACCTTCGAAGGTGAAATTCAATTTTTTGCGGTAATGGGCGTTTAGGCAGAAGAAGCGGAAATCCAAAGGCGCATAGCCCCTTTCTTCCAACTGGGCGACGGTATACGTGTTGCGTAGGCTTTTGCTCATTTTACCGCCGTCTACCAGCATAAATTCTCCGTGTAGCCAGTAGTTTACGGATTTTTCTCCCGTCAAAGCTTCGTTTTGGGCGATTTCGTTTTCGTGGTGTATGGGAATATGATCGACGCCGCCGCTGTGGATATCAAAGCGCTTGCCGAGATATTTTTGGCTCATTGCGGAGCATTCGATATGCCAACCGGGATAACCCATGCCCCAGGGGCTCTGCCACTGCATTATATGTTCGGGTTCGGCTTTTTTCCAGAGCGCAAAGTCCGCAGGATTGCGTTTTTCGCTATTTACTTCGACTCTTGCGCCTGCTTGCTGTTCCTCAAGATTGATCCCGGACAGCTTGCCGTAACCGGGGAATTTCGAGATGTCGAAATATATGCCGTCAGAAGTCTCATAAGCTACTCCGACAGTTTCGAGAGCCTGCACATAGTTTATCATTTCTTGTATGTGGTCGGTAGCCTTGGCAAGAATTTCGGGTTTGCCTATATTGAGCTTCTGCAAATCTTCAAAAAATATCTTGGTATAAAAAGCTGCTATTTCCAACGGTGTTTTCTTCTCTTCGCGGCTGGCTTTTGCCATCTTGTCTTCGCCTTCATCGCCGTCATGCAGTAGATGCCCGACGTCGGTTATGTTCAGTACGCCTTTTATTTTGAAGCCGTTATATTTCAGGGTGCGGCGAATCAAATCCATAAAAATATAGGTGCGCAAGTTTCCTATATGCGCAAAGCTATAAACCGTCGGTCCGCAGGAATACATCGATACGAATTTGTCTTTTATGGGGGAAAAGTCTTCTTTTTTTCTGGAGAGCGTATTATAAACTTTTAGCATTGTTCTTCCTCATTTTGTTGATTGTCCTCGGTGTCATTGGCTATCGAATATCGGCAGGAAACGATGCCCAACTTGTCTTCAAGCAGCGCCAGCCTTTTGTTGAGCCTTGATAGTTCGTCGAGCATGGGATCGGGTAATTTTTGGTCAAGGTCGTTATATTTTTTGCCGTGCATTCTTACGACTCTGCCCGGAATGCCCACAACTGTGGAATAGGGCGGTACATTCTTAAGCACAACGCTGCCTGCGCCGATTTTTGAGCCTTTGCCAATGATAACCGGTCCCAAAACCTTTGAGCCTGCGCTTATCATGACATCGTCTTCGATGGTCGGATGTCTTTTGCCAACATTTTTGCCTGTGCCTCCGAGAGTCACTCCTTGATATATTGTCACATTGTCGCCAATTTCAGTAGTTTCGCCGATGACAACGCCGCTGCCGTGGTCGATAAAGATGCCCTTGCCTATTTTTGCGCCCGGGTGAATCTCTATGCCCGTCTTTTTGCGCGCTCTTTGGGAAATTATTCTCGCCAACAGATACCATTTTTTCAGATAAAGCCAGTGAGCAAGGCGATATTTACAGATAGCCTTAAAGCCACTGTAAGTCAATATTATTTCAAGTTTATTCCTGGCAGCAGGGTCTTTCTCCAACGCGGAATTCAGATCCGCCTTTATGTTTTCGAACATTGATACCTCTTATGCAGAAACACTGATTGTTGGCGCAACCAGTGTCCTTGGGATAGAAACAGATTTATTTAAGTAGGTCTAGCGCTTGGCGCCCGCGCGATAAGCTCTTCTTACATTATCGTATGCCAACTGTTGCATGCTTTGCTCCTTTGAGGGTACGTTGCGGGGCCTGTTGCCCTTCGGGACGAAGCTGGGTCTTTTCTTGAACCTGTTTTTGAACAGTTTTGGAAGGAAAAGCATAACCAGCGCTATGCCTGCAGGGATGACAGCAAATATATTGAAAACCGTTGTTTTTTCCGGGTTTTCCAAGAATTCGATAGCGTCTAGGGTGAAGAACGCTCCTAAGGCAGATTTGATGTCGGTGCCTTCCATTGCCAAAAGCAGGGGAAGCATTGCTACAAGGATACAGAAGAACAGCAACAAAAAGTTCAAGCCATGTAAACGTCTGGTGGTGTATGTAAAGATGCGAATAATGTTGAGCACCAAACAAATTATGCCCAATAAAAATGCCGCTATAAGGGATAAAATGGTGCCGTAGCCTGCCAAATACTTTATGATTATGGGGAAATCATAGTCGCCGTCGGAATTGCGATAATTCGGGATGTTGGCTTCTGCGCTTTCCATATATTTTGCATAGAACCAGCTTGAGCCTTGGAAATACGAGCTGTCCTCAATGAAATCAAGGCGAACCTTTGATAGCATTTTTGTGCGGAACCACGCTTTTATGATGTCAAATGAAGAGATATTTATGGTTCTCAAACCGAGGTCGGAGTACAAATATACGTAGTCTTTCGGCTCTGTTTCGCCGGGAGCGATATAGGGCTGACCTTGCGCAAGCACTTGTTCCTCGCCGTTGACATAACGCCAGTCTCCGTCGGGCCACTTGCCGTCATTCTTTATGCTATAATCCAGCTCATTGGGTCCCAGCTTGAAATAAAACAAGGTGTCAACTTTTAGGCCGGCGTCATTCAATGTCTGTTTTGTGCCGGCAGGGATAAAGGCGCCAATCAGAAAAAACGCCAACAATATCAGCGTAAACAGCGTTGCGAGGATAGGCAAAAATCTGCCATAATATCTTGTTTTGCGGAAATAGGACTCATAATCAAAATCCATATCTTGATAGGAGTTTACGTATTTGCGCGCTTCGCCGGGGTTTGAGTAGCGTTGATAATTCAAAGTGTCTTGAGTGCGCAGCGCTGCAGCCGCCTGCATTTCGCTGAAAATTATGTCGCCATTGTAGGTGCCATTGGCAACTTTGGCGGACATCGTCTTGTAATGAGCTTTCTTTGCGCGAAGTTTTGAGCGCATAAAAGGCGAGGGCGCTTCCTTTATGGAAAGGTCGACTTCCTTGATTTTTTTGCGAAGCAGCTCCGCCAATGCCGCGTCATCTTTTTCGTTCCAGCGTTTGGCTTTGCGGATATTTGATTCATTTTTGATTTTTACTGCCATTATGCACTCCTGAAATGTGTATAGATATTACAATTATATTACTATTAAAATAAAATAGCAAGTACCACAATTATATTATCTAATGGTTTAACAGATATTTACAGATAAATATGAATTTTTACTTAGACATTGAAGCGGAATTCGACGACATCGCCGTCTTGTACGACATAATCTTTTCCTTCGCTGCGTATTTTGCCTTTTGCTTTTGCGGCAACAAAAGAGCCGCATTCTATTAGGCTTGGGTAGTCTATGACTTCGGCGCGGATAAACCCCCTTTCAAAATCGGTGTGTATGGTGCCTGCGGCTTGAGGCGCCTTTGTGCCTCTCTCAATTCTCCACGCGCGGCTTTCTTTTTCGCCGGCGGTAAGAAAACTGATAAGCCCCAATAGGCTGTAGCATGCCTTTGTCAGCTTGTCCAGTCCGCTCTCGGAAAGCCCCAGCTCTTGTATGAACATCTCACGCTCCTCTGCCTCAAGATCCGATAGCTCCTCTTCAAGACTGGCGCAAAGACTTATGACTGCGCTGCCTTCCTTGTCGGCATATGCAATGACTTCGGCTACTCTTTCGGCGTCGCCTTCCTCGCTGACATTTGCGCAATAAATGATGGGTTTTGAGGTCAAAAGAAAAAGTGTTTTTGCAAATGCTGCCTCATCTGATGAAAGCTCTGTTGCTCTTGCCGGCAGACCTTTTTCCAACGTGCGCAAAATCTTTTCGAGGATTTCGATCTCTGTGATATACTTTCGGTCGCCGCCGCGGGCGGCTGTCTTTGTTTTGTCTATTCTGCGACTTAGGGTATCCATATCGGCGAAAATGAGTTCCAAATTTATGGTTTCGATGTCATCTATAGGGTTTATTGTGCCGCTGACATGTGTGATGTTCTCATCTGCAAAGCAGCGCACGACATGAACGACGGCGTCAACTTCGCGAATGTGAGAGAGGAACTTGTTTCCCAAGCCTTCTCCTTTGCTGGCGCCTTTTACCAACCCTGCGATATCGACAAACTCTATCGTGGAATAAATAGTCTTTTTGCTGTTGAAAAGCTTTCCTAAAGTGTCTATTCTTTCATCGCGCACTGCAACTACGCCCACGTTGGGTTCGATAGTGCAAAAGGGATAATTGGCTGCCATGGCTTTGTTTGAGGTCAAAGCGTTGAAAAGAGTGCTTTTGCCGACATTGGGCAGACCGACGACGCCTAATTTCATATTGATCTCCTCTTTCTTTGTTATTGTTTGCGTCCATAATGGAACGGTTTTTCTTCCTATGCGCTTGACAAGCGCCGAATACCTTTTATAGAATTAGTTTACACTGTAATAATATAACAAGGGCAATAATAATTCTAATATTATACAGCAATACAAATACATTGTAAAGCGGAGGGGAGAAATGAAATATTTAGAGGCGGTTATATTGGGTCTGGTGCAGGGGCTTACGGAATTTTTGCCTGTCAGTTCCAGCGGACATCTTATGTTGCTTGAGGAGTTTGGTATCGGAGAAAGCTCGCTGCTCTTCAATCTCATGCTGCATCTTGCCACTTTGGCGGCGGTCTGCATCGTATACCGCAAAAAACTTTGGTATTATATAAAGCATCCGCTCGATAAAGAGGTGATATTGCTTGCGGTAGCTACTATTCCGACAGTTGCGCTGGCTTTTGTCGTGCGTTTGTTTTTTGATGATATCGGCATGAAGTTGCTACCGTTTGGGTTTTTGGCTACTTCGGTGTTGCTGTTTCTTTCGACACTCAAATGGAAAGGACCCAAACAAATGGATTATTCCTCTGCATTGATTACCGGTGTGGCGCAAGGTGTTGCGGCTATCGGAGGGTTATCACGCAGCGGATCGACCGTTTCGGTTATGCTCATGCTGGGCATTGAAAGAGAAAAAGCCGGCGACTTCACCTTTTTGCTTAGCATTCCCATAATTATCGGCAGCGCGCTGGTGGAAATCATCGGCTTTAGCGGCGGTTTTGGAGGTGTTGAGGTGCTGCCGCTGTTGCTTGCTATGGTTGTAGCCTTTGTCGCCGGTATGTTTGCAATAAAATTCTTTTTGCGTTTATTGAAGAATAAAAGCCTTTTGCCGTTTTCTATCTACACTTTTTTGCTTGCGATAGTTGCTTTCATATTTGTTTATGTGCTGTAAACAGTAACCGAAACACCGTTTATTTAGCTTTTTTATAGGGCAACTCACACAAGATGGGAGTTGTCCACATCCGCCTCTCAAAAACTCGACAAAAATTTCTCAAAAATAGTGAAAAATCTAATCAATTGCGTGAAAACCGCACAAATACGCCGAATATAATTGTAGAATACATGTGGATAACTTTGTGGATAACTCTGAAAATCAAAATCCGAAATGCAAAGATTGCAATATTTTGTCGAAACCGTAGCCAATATTCATTTTTAGGGATACCGTAATGCCGCCGATAATATATTATTGCGTGAGGGTATGATGATATTTGTTTTGAAAAAGAAAGCAATAATTATTTGCGTGGTTATTATGCTGATATTGGGACTGGGAGCCGGCGTTGCGGTCAAGGTGACGAAAGCCGCGCAAGCGCAAAAGGATTTCGTAGTTGTGCTGGATGCCGGACATGGCGGACGGGACAATGGAGTTATCGGGGTCAAAAGCGGTATGAAAGAAAAGGAGCTCAACTTGATAATTGTTAAAATGGTCGAGGAGCATTTGACAAAGGCAGGAGTCAAGGTCGTATTGACAAGAAAGAACGACGACGCTCTCTACGGCAATGTAAAATCCCATTTCAAAATCGAGGATATGAAAAAACGCAAGGAAATAATAAATTCTGCAATGCCCGATGCCGTAATCAGCATTCACATGAATAAATTCCCCTCCGATGCTTCAAGAAGGGGCGCTCAAACATTTTTTGAAAATATGAGTGTCGGCTCAAAGACGCTTGCCGAATCATTGCAAGCAAGCCTCAACACTCTGAACAAAGAACATGTAGGGCGCGAATTCCCTGCGCTGAAAGGCGATTATTATATATTGAAATGCAGTCGCTTCCCGTCGGCAATCGCAGAATGCGGTTTTTTGTCCAATCCTGAAGAAGATATGTTATTGCAACAAAAGGACTACCGAAAAAAAATCGCTTACCAAATAGCAAGCGGTATATTGGGGTATTTGAGTATGAATACGAGTTTTAATAGCGGGGACGAAGTTTCGGCTTAGTTGTCGACAAATGCGTTTATAGCATCGAAAAGCGCCGGACTTCGAATGATACTATAGTGGTCGGTATCTTTTATGGTGAGTCTTTCGGCGCCGGGGATGGAGCGCGCAATCAACGCCGTGTGCTCCTTGTCAATAAGGTCGTGTTCGGCATCGATGACAAGCGTGGGAATGTTTATGTTGTGCAAATCCTCGGGATATATGCCGGTATTGTTGAGCATTATTTCCATGCGGTTGGCGGCGATTTTGGCTTTTGTGCTGATTTTTTCGAAAGATTTATAGAATTTATATTTGAATAACGCTTTATTGAAAAATGTTTTGTTTATGGCTTTTGCATAAAGGTTTCCGCTGATGAGTACCATTTTGTCGATGAGACGGGGCGCAATTTTTGCCAGATACATGGCGATGTTTGCGCCGTCCGAATATCCTACTACGCTGACGGATTCAAAAGGTTTTTGGTTGATGAACCGCATAACGTCTATTGCCATGGTTTTTATGGAGAAACTGCCCTTGCCGCCCGTGCTGAGTCCGTGTTCTCTTGTGTCGATGGCGTATGCTTTGTGTTTGGGGTCTACCGTATGGATATATTCGTCAAAAATTGCTGCGCTTTCAGAGTTTCCGTGGATGAGGATCAAAGCTCTATTGCCGTTTCCTCTGCGGTAATAATTCATACTTATGTCGCCTACGGCGATGGAGTTTCTGTCTTGTTCTTTCATAAAAAACAAAGTTCCTTTATTGCCTTATAATATATTTTGATCAATGTTTCGAAGTGTTCGAGAGAGATATATTCGTCTTTCTCGTGCATCGTTGACACCATATTCGGCAGTATAGGTCCGAAAGCAACACCTGTCTTCAACGCTCTGGCATAAGTGCCACCGCCTATCGAGATAGGCTCCGAGGGGGTTTTTGCTTCGGTCGCTTCGTCGTATGCCTTCAACAAAGTCTGTACCAAAGGGTGCTGCGGCTCGACATAAAGCGGATAATGGAAGAAGCCTTGTTCCACAGCGCAGGGCAGACGCCTCTTCAAAATCGCAGTTATTTCTTCTTTATTATAGCTTATAGGATGTCGAATATCAAGTTCGCACACTATGTTTTCGTCAATAATTTTACAGGTTCCGAGGTTCAGCGTCAGCTTGCCGCTTTTTTCATCGCTCAGCGCCAGCTCGATGTTCTCACCTTTACCGCTGTGAAAAGCCTCATAAAGCTTGCCGAATATCGGATATTCTTCCGAAAGAGCCAAGAACAGCGCATAAAGAGCGTTGTCGCCCTTCTCGGGGTGACTGCCATGCGCGGCAAAGCCTTTCGATGTCAAAAGAAGAAAATCACCCTCTCTTTCGGCGTCTACGCCGTGGGTTTTTGCTCGCTGCTCAAGTACCTTTGAGTATCTTACGCGGCAAAAAGCCTCGTCAGGCACCATGTTGGCGCGCTGTCCGCCAAAAATTTCTTCTATGCCATCGGGCAAGGAAAAAGAAAGTTGATGATAAACGATGCCTTTTTCACAATTTATTACGGGAAAATCGCCATCGGGCGAAATACCTATTTCGGGCATTTCTTCTACTTTGTTGTAGTGTTCAATACATTTCCAACCGCTTTCTTCGTCACAACCGAGAATAAAACGTATTTGTTTTTTCAAAGAATAGCCTTCTTGAAGCAGTTTGACTACGGCAAAAAGCGCGGCAATGAAAGGTCCTTTGTCATCTGTCGCTCCTCGGGCATAAATCTTGCCGTCGTGCAGTTCCGCTCCGTAGGGCGGAAAGCTCCAAAGCGAACCTTCGGGTACCACATCAACGTGAATAAGGATGCCAAACATCTCACCGTCGCCGATATCTGCCACACCGCAAAAACCGTCGAGATTTTTTGTGCGGAAGCCGAGTTTTTGCATTAAGTTAAGGGAATACTCCAGACTGTCGGCAACGCCTTGTCCGAACGGGCGGCCCGGCAAAGCCGGCTCTTCAACGCTTTTTATGCGCAAAAGCTCCTGTAACCAACCGATAGCGTCCTTTAAAGAATAATTCATTTCGCCCTCCGTGAATTTTGAACTTTCTTATTAAATATTATACACTAAGGGGATAAAATGTGCTAAACTATTACATACATTCATTACATAAAAAACCCGAAGCACAAGCGGGTTTTTGATTTAACGGAGGAAAAATGAAGGTAAGAACAAGGTTTGCGCCCAGTCCCACGGGCTTTATGCATATCGGAAATTTGCGTACCGCGCTTTATGCATATCTTTTTGCAAGAAGAAACGACGGAGAATTTATTCTCAGGATAGAGGATACCGATACAGAAAGATATGTGGAGGGAGCCATAGAAACCATCTATAAAACTCTCGACAAAGCAGGCATAGATATCGACGAAGGTCCGTTCAAGGACGGCGGTGTAGGTCCGTATATTCAAAGTCAGCGCAAGGGTATTTATGTCGGCTATGCCAAAGAACTGGTAGAAAGAGGCGGCGCATATTATTGTTTTTGCGACAAAGAAAGACTGGATACGCTGAGCGACGAAAACGGCATAAAAAGATATGACAAACATTGTCTTCATCTTTCAAAAACAGAGGTTGCCGACAAACTTGCTTGCGGCGCGCCTTATGTCATAAGACAAAACATGCCGACGGAGGGCGAAAGCAGTTATGTTGATATGGTATTCGGAAAGATCCGCGTACCGAATTCGGAACTTGAAGACAACATTCTGCTGAAGAGCGACGGCATGCCCACCTATAATTTTGCAAACGTCGTAGACGACCACTTGATGGGCATAACTCATGTCATTCGCGGTACCGAGTACCTTTCCAGCACGCCGAAATATAATTTGATATATGACAGCTTCGGTTGGCAGCGTCCGCAATATATGCATTTGCCGCCGATCATGAAGGATGCCCAGCGCAAGCTGAGCAAGCGTTACGGCGACGCAAACTTTGAAGATTTTCTCCGCAAAGGATACTTGCCCGAGGCGATAGTCAATTATATCGCGCTGTTGGGATGGTCGCCGAAAGGCAACGAAGAGAAACTGTCGATGTCCCGACTTATCGAAATGTTCGGTGTTGACGGCGTCTCGAAATCCTCAAGCATTTTTGACGAACAAAAAATGCGTTGGCTCAATGCGCTGTATTTGAGAGAAAAAACACTCGAAGAGTTCAATGCGCTTGCCGAACCTTTTTACCAAAGCTCAAAAGCCAAGGCATATGACCATATGCTGCTTTCAAAGCTGCTGCATCAGCGTGTAGAGATACTGTCGGAGATTCCCGAAATGATAAATTTCCTCGAAGAATTCGGAGAATATGATTTGACACTATATGAGCATAAAAAAATGAAAACCGATGTTTCATTAGCGAAAACAGCCGTATCGGGCGCCCAAAATGCTCTAAAACATATTGAGTTCAACGAAGAGAACATAATGAGCGCTCTTGTGGCAGAAAGCGAGGGTCTGGGCATAAAGAAAGGACAGATGCTTTTTTGTGCGCGTTTGGCTTTGTCGGGCAAGGCATCGACTCCCGGCGGCGCAATAGAAATAGCAGAACTGTTGGGGAAAGAGGAGAGCTTGCGCCGGTTGTCATTCAGCCAAAACCTCATCGAGAGTTTTTTGGAATAGACAAAGCGCATTTTATAAGGTATAATATAATAAAAAGTATAGGAGAACACAATGAGCAAAATAAAGTTTTTTATCTGTGAGATTTGCGGAAATATCGTCGGACTGATAGAGGATGCAGGCATTCCTATGGTTTGCTGCGGAGAGGATATGACGGAGCTAGTCGCCAACACCAGTGAAGGCGCATACGAGAAGCATCTCCCGGTAGTATCGGTAGAGGGCGACAAGGTGGCAGTAGCCGTCGGCGGAGTACCTCATCCTATGCTGAAAGAACACTACATTCAATGGATTTATCTTGAGACAGAGAAGGGCGGTCAGCGCAAGGCGCTACAACCCGAACAGAAGCCCGAAGCCGTGTTTGCTTTGGTTGATGACAAGGCAGTTGCGGCTTATGAATACTGCAATTTGCACGGACTGTGGAAGACCGAAATTAATTAGTCGAAAGGTACTCGAAAACACTTGCAAACAAAAAGGAAAGTGATATAATTCACTTTAGTAGAAGCAGGCTTCGTGAGCCTGCTTTTTCATTTGTCAACAAACTAGAAGGAAGAGGTATGAAGAAACGAAAACAAAGAATGATTCCCGAACTTGTCTTGTCACTGCAAGACGGGTATAATGCGCAAACACTATTAAAAGACTGTATCGCCGGCATCATCGTCGGCATTATTGCTTTACCGCTGAGTATAGCCCTTGCCATAGCGTCGGGAGCCGGTCCTGCAGCGGGACTAATTACCGCGATTTTTGCAGGCAGCGTTGCGGCGCTTGTGGGCGGCAGCAAGACGCAAATAAGCGGTCCGACAGGCGCGTTTGTCGTAATAGTCTTTGGCATTATTGCCAAGAACGGAATGACGGGTTTGATTATGGCGACTTTTATGGCGGGTATCTTTATTATCCTAATGGGGTTGCTACGCTTCGGAAAACTCATCAGATATATTCCCCTGCCCATCATTACAGGCTTTACCGCCGGCATCGCAGTAACTATTTTTATCGGACAATTGAACGATTTCTTCGGATTGGGACTAAAGAATTTGCCTTCTGAAAGTTTACATAAATTGGCGTATATCTTTTCGAATATAGCAAGTATCTCCTGGATAACCATTGCGATGGGTGTCTTTGCCGTCGTCGTAATCATGGTAGTGCCGAAATTTCAAAAAATCCTGCCCGGACCGCTGGTGGCTCTTGTTGTATGCACGGTAATAAATCTGTTTTTGCCGAGCAAGTGCGTCACGCTGGGCGACATCTTCGGCACGGTAGACATAAACATTTCGTTCAGCATAGGTTTTTTTGATTTCTCAAAACTGCCTTCGCTTGTTATTCCGGCATTGACGATTGCTTTTCTTGCCGCGGTGGAGTCCTTACTTTCGGCAGTCGTTGCGGACAGCATGACTTCAACTAAGCACAATCCCAACATGGAGCTTATCGGACAGGGTTGCGCCAACGTAGTATCTTCATTGTTCGGCGGTCTGCCCGCCACCGGCGCAATTGCGCGCACATCTGCCAACATCAGAAGCGGAGGAAAAACACCCGTTTCGGCGATGGTACATTCCGTTGTCATACTCATGCTTTCGCTGTTTCTTATGCCCTACGCAAAATATATTCCTATGACGGTTTTTGCCGCCGTGCTTATAGTCGTATGTTATAATATGCTGAACATCAAGGAAGTAAAAAAAGTATTCAAGACTACGCCCGTAGATATTGGCTTGATGGTCTTGACCTTTGCGCTCACCGTAGCTTTCGACCTTGTTGTGGCGATACTGGTATGCACTTCGCTCTCTTTGATTTATCAGTTATACAAGCGTTTCATAAAAAAACATACCGCCGAAAAAGAAATAAGCGACGGCAAAACAAAACTCAAGGGCAGTATCTCATATATGAATTATGACAAGCTGTTCGACACTTCAAGCAATGAAGCGTTGGTGCTTGACTTGACCGATGTTATCGAAATCGACGCCACTTTCACCGATTTTTTGATACAAAAAGCAGAGAAGAAGCAAGTAAAAATACATAAAGCCAACAAAAAAATTCAACAACAACTTGCGCGTCACAGCGAATTTGTTTATTTAGAAAAAGAATAATCCGAATAATAACGGCAGAAAAACAGGTTGTCGTATCTGCGGCGACCTATTTTTATGCCTTTGAGGCGGGCTTAAAATAGTCCATTTACAGACATTTGATAAAATGTTATAATTATTTTCAGAATCAATGGAACTAAATTCCCATTTCTTTGCACTTATATAGTGTCGGGAGGCGTATGGACGAACTGAAATATACCTTTTTCAATGCTGCCTACGATAAGTATTATCGAAAGGTAATGACTTTTGTCGTGACAAAATGCAGCGATATGGGGTATGTAGAGGATATCGTCCAAGAGGTTTTCGCAGATTTTTTTGGTATTATCGACAAAAAAGGTGTTTCGCACATAAAGAATGAGGCGGCGCTTTTGATGAAGATAGCCAAAATAAGGGTTTACCGGTATTATTCTTTGAAAGCCCGTCTGAAAAATCTTGTGCCGCTGACAAAAAAGAATGAGGAGGGCGAGGAAACCGAGAATTTTGATTTCAAATACGCAGATGTAGAAGAGAGCTATATAAATTCCTACACGATCAAGGAAGTGTGGCGCCAAATAAGACAGTTCCCGACAGATATTCAGAAAATATTTGCGCTGCATTTTAATTTGGATATGCCGCTCAGAGAGGTGGCGGCGCTGTTGGGGATGACGGAATCGAACGTCAAACACAAAATGTACAGGACCATCGAGAAATTGAGGAAGTTATATGGCGGGAGGGCGCAATGAAAGAGCATGATTTTTTAAAGAAGGCAGTAGACGAGAATTTTGCGCAGAAGGAAACAATCCGCGCAAAAGCCGTCGCAGCAGGACGCAGCCCGAAAAGGGCGAGGAGATTAGATATGAAAAAAGCATTGGCAATAACATTGATAGTAGCAGTGGTTGCCGTAGTGGGGCTGACGGCAATGTCGGCGATATATACGCCGCAAAAAGAAGAGTTTGGTCAACCGATGAGCGTCAGCGCATATTCAGAAGTTGTACAAGTTATTGAAAAGTATCACAAAGACCAAAACCGTTTTAATTTCAGAAATGTGTTCAATAGCGGCATTATGAGCGCAGATAAGGGCGCAGAGGCACCGATGATGGAGATCGCCATCGATAGCGACACAAGCTCGGATTATTCTCAAACCAACATTCAAACCGAGGGAATGGATGAAGGCGACATCGTCAAGAATGACGGCAGATTTATTTATAAACTCAACACAAAGGGTTGTTTCATTATCGAAACGGACAACGGAGCCTTGACGGTAAGAAGTTCGGTCGAAGTCGACAATTATGTTCCGCAAGAGCTTTATGTGCGGAGCAACACGCTTATTATGATAGGCGGCATTTATGAGCAAAAAACGTTTTATTACCGCAACGGTATATCACCTATGATGGACTGTATCAGTTATATGGCCTACACAAAAACCGACATAAGAGTCTACGATATTTCCGACAAGACGACTCCCGAACTTGAACGTCAAATTACCATTGACGGCAGATATTATTCTTCACGCATAAAGCAAGACGACAACAAGCTGTATTATATGGTAAATTACGATTTTAGATATGGAGAAGAAGAAGATTATATTCCCACAATAACCGACACCGCCAAGGGAGCGGAAGCTGTCAAGATTCCGGTAGAAAACATTCTTGTTTATGATGACATAAGCTATTTTTCCTATTTAATTCTCGGAGAAATAGCCCTTGACAACCCCGAAGCCGATTCGGCAATGCTGGCTTATCTCGGACTGGGCGGAGAAATATATGTTTCTACCGAAAATATCTATATCTCTACCTACGACAGCCAGAGCGTTTACGGAACCAATGTTTTTGGCTGGGTAAAGCAAACCACACAGTATATGCCAAGAACAAGACTGGTGAAAATTTCTTTGAGCGACTTGAAGCAAAAGTCGATAGGAAGAATAGACGGCACCATCAAAGACAGATATTCTCTTGATGAATACAACGGCTATCTGCGTGTGGCGACGACGGTATTCGGAAATAAGACCTACAGCAATATGTATGTTTTGAAACCCGATTTGACAGTTGTCGGCAAGGTGGAGAATATTGCCGAGGGCGAAAGAATCTATTCCGTACGCTTCAATGGCAACAAGGGCGTAATGGTCACCTTCCGCAATATGGACCCGTACTTTATATTTGATTTAAGCGATCCCTCAAATCCGCTTATTACAGGCGAGCTGAAAGAGGACGGAGTCAGTCACTATATCCATTTTATAGAAGGTACGGATTATACGGTCGGCATAGGAATGATGTCGCGCATCGAAAAAACGCCTTACGGTGAAAGAATGATATGGACAGGGTTGAAGGTGTCGCTCTACGACAATTCGGGGGATGAAGCAGTAAACGTTAAGACGGTAACAATCCCCGGCAGCTGTTATGCAGAGATTTTCAACAATCCCAAGGCGCTGCTATATAACAAGGACAGAGGACTTATTGCCTTCGGATACGAGAATTGGAGGTATGACAATAATTATTACTATTCCTCGATGACTCAAGGGCTGGCAGTCTTCAAATTCGACCTTACGCAAGAGGACGAAAATAAGCTTGTTTACAGAGGCACGCTGACCAATCTCGAAGATGATGTCGGTACCGAGGCGTGGGAAGGATATTATTACAGTTATTTGAGCTTCGTAACAAGAGGAATCCAGATCGGCGATTATATCTATACCGTCAGCGACAAATATGTAGCTTCATACGATATCGAAACGCTTACGGAAACAAACAAACTAAACCTATTCGAATAGCGCAAGACTAGCGCCGCCGATAGGTCACCTTAAAATCGACAAAAGCCACCAAAAAGGAAGGGTGGCTTTTGCATTTCGTTTTGCAGACAGTATTATCATTATAATGAAAAAATACCTTGCGGTATCACTTTCTCATAATTTATTTTCGGGTCTTATTTGTTGTGTTTCAGCTCTTTTATCATTTGTTCAAAGCCTTCGCTCATGAAACCTATTTTGTCATAGAGTTTTCGGGCGACTTCGTTTGTCGTCAGCACCTGCAGCGTTATGGCGACCGCCTTGTCTATGAATTCCTCCTCCAGCCAAGTCAGGAAGGCGGTGGCGTATCCTTTGTTGCGGTTTATGGGATTTATGTAGAGTTCATCAAGTATGATGACATCTCCTCCGTCCTCGTTGCACCAATAAGAGGAAATAAGAGCGTAGCCGACAGGCACTTGAACGTCGTTGTCTATCAGAATAACACCCCAAAGGTTTTCGTGGTGGTCCATGACCCGTTCAAATGTTTTTTTGGTCAGCGTTTCGTCGTATTCTCTTGCAGTAGCCCCCCCGCTATAAAAAGCCTTGCACATTTCCTTAAAAAGTTCCAAATCGTCTTTTTCGAAATATCGTACTATCACAAATCACCTTTATGTGTTGTATTAATTGTAATATAGCATAATCAAAAACAAACAGCAAATAAAAAATACCGGTCTAAAATAACAAATATAATAAATGATTTTTTTATCTTTTTTGCGTATGAAAATAGATTAGAAAAAAAGGGGCTTTCACCTTTTAGTCGGTTACAAAGCCCCTTTATATTTATGCCAGTTTCAGAATAGTCGCCGATGCGCTGACCGCCGTGACCGGAGCCGAAGCAAGTCCGTTTGCCAGCAAAACAGGCGCTCCTAGGTTTAATAGCGTGATAATTGCCGGTACGGCAAGAGTAATTATTACACTGCCGTATACCTGCGTTTCGCCGCTCCGTGAAACAAATGTCCGCGACGCCGAAATAATGCCGTTTATGGCTATGCCCCAGGCGCTCTCGATTGCTGTTGCCAGAGAGACTTGAAAATTAATTAAATAAGTTCCTGCGGTCAACACGATGTTGGATGAGGGCGGAGTGAAAGCAATCGGCGGAGGCGTCGCCACCGAATTGAAGACGGCGGCTTCTCCTGTACCGACTTCTTGCGCCGCTATCGAAAAGATATAGGCAGAAGCTACAACACCCGGCGGGCCCGGAGGTCCGGGCGGCCAGGTAAAGCCGTGCGGTCCCTGTGGTCCCGGAGGTCCCGGCGGTCCTGGC
>CAYJBS010000020.1:0-23354 GCA_964368435.1 uncultured Christensenella sp.
ATATTATACAATACTATATGTTATTATAAATTTTTACTATTAGGAGTACCTATGGACGGCATCAAACAGACCGGGCAAAGAATAAAAGGTATGCGAGAGGTATTAGAAATTTCTTCCAAAGAGATGGCTACGCTGCTCAATGTTACGGAGGAAGAGTATATCGCTCACGAGAACGGACAAAGAGATTTCACCTTTTCATTTTTGAATAAGTGCGCCACAAGGTTCGGAATGGACCTTGGAGAGCTTGTCACCGGAGTTGACGCACGCTTGAAGTCATATACCATCGACCGAAAGGGCGGAGGCTTGAGTGTTGAAAGACGCAAGGGCTTTGATTACCGTTTACTTGCCAGCCACTTCAACGGTAGGCAGATTGCGCCGTATTTGGTCAGCGTACCATATTCAGAACAACAACAATCGTCCGCCATAAAGACCTCGGTTCACGACGGTCAAGAGCTTGACTATATTCTCGAAGGCGAACTTAAGGTATCCATAAACGGCAAAACAGAAACCCTAAATGCCGGCGACAGCATATATTATGATTCCTCTTTGCCCCACGGAATGATCGCTGCGGGCGGAAAACAATGCAAGTTTCTTGCAATACTGATGAAAAAGTGATGCGGAAAATCAGAATTCGATATTGACTGCCGAACTTGTATAATAAAATAACTTGTCGATTTTAGTTATTGACTTTATTTTATATAAATGTTACTCTTCTTTGGTAAGTCAATTCAACTAACGATGGAGATAGAATGCTAAAACTCTTCCGAAATCTAAAGCCGATGGCCGTATTCCTTGCAATGGTAATGATACTTGTTGCGTCTCAGGCTATGGCAGAGCTTTTTTTACCGGAAATGATGTCGGACATCATCAACGACGGCATATATCTCGATTATGAACCAATGTACACTCACGAGGTCATGCAGAATCCCTTCGGCAAAATCGACGTAAAAGGCGATGTCGACGGCTTTGATGAAGACACCATACCCGTTTTTGAAATGAGAGACGGCTTCAGCACCGTCGATCTGAAAAAGACTTGGAACAACCTTTATAACAGCGAAATAGATTTCAATTTCATAGATAAACCCGTCAAGGACTCACGCGAACTATTCAATGAAGTGTTGATTCCTTTTATGGATTCCCTTCGTCCTTATCAACTCTACAAGGTTAACGAGGGCAAGACCGACCATTTTGCCAATCGCAGCAGTCAGTTCCCGAACGAGAGTCACGATTCATCACAATACATAACAGCCCTTGCCAGTTGGACTCCCGGCAATCCCAATGACGACTATATCTACAACTATGAGAATTATCCTGCAAGTCTCAAAACAGGCATTCAAGAATCAATAGATTTATTAATAAACTTTTCATCATTATATAATTCCGACAAAAAAGCCGTCACCGTAGACACTTTCCTCGATATGTTCACAAGCGACGAGGAAGAGAACGATGACGACAATGTTTGGCGCGACAATGACAATGCCAGGAAGCTGTTGGTTTCCTGTGTTTATGCGATGAAGCACACCGTATACGGCAACCTTCTTCCCATACCTGTCGAAAGCGACCAAGACGGCAATGCAGTCATAGACAGCGACGGTCAATACAAAAGAATTGCTGTCGACGCATACGGCATTCCCGTCGATATTTCAAAAATATATTACCAAATAGATGAAGATACTCTTCGTCCGAAGCCTTTCCCCGATTTTGAAATCATAATCTGTAACGAAGTGCTGGGCACGGCGAACAAGTATGTCGGCGAGAAATGGATAAACAACAAACTCGGCACGACGAAAGAAGAGGCGGAAAAGCTTGCTACGGTCATTGAGCCGCAAACCTGGATAGCAAAAATCCTTGACAACATAAAGCTGTCGCCTAGAGGCGGAGCGCCTTCCTTAAAAAGGGCAAAAGAAGACAAGACTCCGGAAGATATTCTGATTCCCGACGGCGAGACGATTCAAAGAGCTGACTATAGCTTTATTCTGGCAAAGGGCGGCATAATGTTGCTTTTGACAATTTTTGCTTCGGCTTGCGCTATTGTCGCAATGAAGTTGAGCGCCAAGATTGCCGCAAATTTCTCAAAAGTAATAAGAAGTCAGGTTTTCGGCAAAGTTGAGAGCTTTTCACTTGTGGAATTTGATACATTCTCGACACCCAGCCTTATTACCCGTTCGACAAACGACATCAGCCAAATCCAAAACGTATTCTTATTGATACTTCGTACAGCTTTGGCAGCACCTGTCACTATCGTAGGCGGTGTCATCCTTTCGATGCGCAAGAACGCCGAGATGACAACGGTGCTTTTCTATTGCTTGCCGATATTGTTCCTGGCAGTCGGAGTTGCCGTAAAAATAGTTTATCCTGTCATAAAGCTTATTCAACAAAAAGTTGACCAATTGACACAAATCATGCGTGAGTCGATCACAGGCATAAGAGTTGTGCGTGCATTTAATCAGCAAGAGCGCGAAAGAGTGCGCTTTGCCAAGATGAACCAAGCCACCACAAAGCTGTCAATCACCGTCAACAGATATACCGCCATACTTGCGCCGCTCATAGCCGTGGTTATGAACTGCACGATGATAGTCATCGTTTGGGTAGCCGCAAAAGGCATCGCTAACGATACCATTGACGACGTAGGCAGCATGATGGCAGTCATACAGTACACCACACAAATCATGTTTGCTCTGATTATGCTTGCAACGGTTGTTGTCGTATACCCCAGAGCCAGCGCGTCAGCCTGGAGAATAAACAAGGTGTTGGACACGCAGGTAGCCATTGTCGACAAAGAAGACGCGGCGGACAGAAGCGTCGGACAGGGCAGGATAGAATTCAAGAACGTAAACTTCAAGTTCTCTAGCGAGGCAGAGAAGAACACGTTGGAGAATATTTCATTCACTTGCGAAAAAGGCAAAGTGACAGCCATTGTCGGAGGTACCGGCAGCGGAAAGTCCAGCGTCATAAACCTTATTCCGAGATTCTATGACATCACTGAAGGCGAAATCCTTATCAATGGTCAGCCCATAAAAGATTTGCCGCAGGACGCTCTGCGCTCAAAGATCGGCTTTGTACCGCAAAAATCGGTGTTATTTTCCGGAACGATAAGAGAAAACTTGCAATACGGAAAGGAAGAGGCTACCGAAGATGAGATTTGGCAAGCGCTCCAAATAGCCCAAAGCGAAAACTTCGTCAGAGAGAAAGAAAACGGTCTTGACTCTTGGGTAGAGCAGGGCGGACGCAATTTCTCAGGCGGACAAAAACAGCGTTTGAGTATTGCCAGAGCAATAGTCAGAAGACCCGAAATATACATATTCGACGACTCCTTCAGCGCATTGGACTTCAAAACCGATGCCAACCTGCGCGCGGCGCTCAAACCCGTGACGCAAGAGTCGACGATGATAATTGTTGCGCAAAGAATTGGCACCATTATGGATGCCGACAACATTATTGTGCTTGAAGACGGCAGAATAGTCGGCGAAGGCAAGCATGAAGAGCTGCTGCGTAGCTGTCAGCTTTACAAAGACATAGCATTGTCACAATTCAGCGAGGAGGAAATCGGTTTATGAACGAAGATAACTTGAAAACCAACGAAGCCGCCCCTCGTAAAGGTATAGACATCGGCGGAGCACTCGGAGTAGGTGGACCGCAGATTGCCGAAAAGGTCAGAAAGGCAGAGGACTTCAAAGGCACTTTGAAGCAGTTGCTGAAGTACCTTAAACCGCAGTATCCGCAGCTTTTGGCAATGATAATCATTGCTGCTTTTGGCGCGTGGTTTGCAGTGTGGGCGCCTGACATCATGAAAAAAATCACCAATCATCTTGTGGAAAGTATACAATTTTTCAAAGATGTAGATTTGAGCTATGTTTCTCAGATTGCTTGGACGTGCGTTACCTTATATATTATGAATGCCACATTCCAGTTTACAAGCAATATGATAGGCGCTACCACCAGCCAAAAAGTCGTCAGACGGTTGCGTAACGACCTGAAAGAAAAACTCGACAAAGTCCCGCTTTCTTATTATGACCAAACTTCGACAGGCGACATAATTTCTCGTGTCACAAACGACATTGAGATGGTTTCGGTGACGATTCAAGAGAGTTTCATACAGATTATTTCGGCAACGATGACGGTTGTCGGCGTATTCGTTATGATGATAAGACTCGACTATCTGTTGGCGCTTATTGCGCTTGTCAGCTTGCCGATACTTGGGCTTGTTTCTCGCGCAATCATCAAGAAGAGCCAAAAAGAGTTTGCCAACATGCAATACTATATCGGACAATTGAACGGACATATCGAAGAGGTATACACAGGGCACAAAATCATAAAGCTTTATTCCCACGAAGAAGAGAGCATAAAAGACTACGAAAAAATCAATGATGAGCTTGTTTATGCCACAAAACGCGCCCAGTTCCTTGCCGGCGTAATTCTTCCGGCGCTGAAATTCATAAACAACCTAAGCTATGTGGCGATATGCGTTTTCGGAGCCTTCCGCGCAGGAGCGGGACTTGTCAGCATAGGCGACATTCAAGCCTTTATACAATATACAAGACAGTTTTCACAACCTATAGAAAATGTCAGCAACATAGCCAACACTATTCAGACAGCCATAGCCGCCGCCGAAAGAGTCTTCAAAATGTTCGAAATCGAAGAAATGGGACTCGAAAAGGAACATGTAGATGTTTCGGGCATTATCGGCGAGGTGGAATTCAAGAACGTTGCGTTCTCATACAATAGTGATTGTCCGCTCATAACCGATTTGAGTTTGCATGTCAATTCAGGTGAATCCATAGCCATAGTCGGACCGACAGGCGCCGGCAAAACTACGCTCGTAAACTTGCTTATGCGTTTTTATGAGGTCAGCGGCGGCAGCATAACCATCGACGGCAAAGACATAAGAGATTATAGCAGAGACGACGTCAGAAGCCTTTACGGAATGGTGTTGCAGGATACTTGGCTGTTTGAGGGCACCGTTGCCGACAACATAGCCTACGGCAATCCCGACGCGTCAAGAGAGGATATCATATCCGCGGCAAAGCAAGCCTATGCGCACAACTTCATAGAGAGCATGGAAAAGGGCTATGACACTGTGCTTAGCGATGACGCAGGCAACATATCTCAAGGACAAAAGCAGTTGTTGACAATTGCCAGAGCCATTCTCAAGAACCCGAGAATTATCATTCTTGACGAGGCGACAAGCAGCGTTGATACCAGAACCGAAAAATATATCCAAAGCGCCATGCTTGCCATGATGAAGGGCAAGACCAGCTTCGTAATAGCGCACAGGCTGTCCACCATAAAAAGCGCATCGGTCATCCTTGTTATGAACCACGGCAACGTAGTAGAGCAGGGCAACCATGAGACGCTTATGGCAAAGGGTGGTTTCTATAGCGACCTTTACAAGAGCCAGTTCGTCGGAGCGCAAGAGGAAGAGCCTGATGAATGTTCGGTGTCCTTTATTCAAACCTAAAATGAACGAATAAGACAAAATTCGCAAAAAAACTCATTTCCTTGATTATTCTGCATTAATCAAGCGCCTAAATGTTTGAATTATTATTTATGTGTGTTATACTAGAAACACAAGGGTACTTCGGAGGAAAATAATGCCCACTTTTTTTAATACCGTATTTGACGATGCAAGTCCCGTGGCTCCTTTGGGATTGCTGGTCCTAGAAGGAGCGACAGATTTAGGAAACCTTATTGACTCATATCTTATACAATGGTACAATAGAGACATAGGGAAACAGAACAGCAGATTCAAGAAAAGCACTTTCATTATACCGTCGGCTTGTCCGCGGTTCACTACCGGCGACGGAAAAGGCATCATAAATGATACCGTAAGAGGCGTTGACCTATATATCATCGTAGACGTCGGCAACTATCACTGCAAATACAACATGTTGGGACAAGAGAACAGAATGTCGCCCGACGACCATTTCGCCGACTTGAAGAGATTGATCTCGGCGGCAGGCGGCAAGCCCGAAAGAATTACTGTCATAATGCCGATGCTATACGGAGGCAGGCAGCACCGCCGCAATTCAAGAGAATCTCTTGACTGCGCACAGATGCTCCAAGAGCTTTATGCAATGGGCGTCAAGGATTTGATTACGTTTGATGCGCACGATCCCAGGGTGCAAAATTCAGTGCCACTGATGGGCTTCGACAATTTCTTACCGACTTATCAAATAATGAAGGCTCTAGCGGCGCGCTTCCCCAATCTGAATTTTGACAAAGACAATTTCATCATAGTATCTCCCGACGAGGGCGCTATGAACAGAAATATATTTTATGCTTCGGTGCTTGGACTTGATTTGGGTATGTTCTACAAAAGAAGGGACTATTCTACCATCATAAACGGAAGAAATCCCATCATATCTCATGAATATATCGGCACCGGCGTAGAAGGAAAAGATGTATTCGTAGCCGATGACATCATCGCGACAGGCGATTCGATGCTTCGACTGTGCTATGACTTGAAGAAAGCAGGAGCCAAAAGAATCTTTTTGGCATCTACTTACGGACTATTTACAGAAGGCACCGAAAAATTCCAAAAAGCTTACGAAGAAGGGTATTTTGCCGCCGTAATAAGCACAAACTTGACTTATTGCAAGGAAGAAATCAGAAACATTGAATGGTATGTTGAAGCGGACATCTCGAAATATATTGCTTATATTATCTCCGCTTGCAACCAAAATAAATCCTTATCAAACCTGCTGGGTTCGTCCGACAGGATTGAAGAGCTTCTAAAAAGTATGAAAAAGGAGGCGTAATGAAAATTGAATGGCTTGGGCATTCCTGCTTCAAGCTGATTGAGAGCACCGGAACGAGCGTTGTTACAGATCCCTACAATCCGTATATCGGAGAGCATATGGGTCCTGTTGAGGCAGATGCCGTAACAGTCAGCCATCGTCACGATGACCACAACGCCATAAAACTCGTAAGCGGCGATCCTGTCGTTTTGGACAGAACCGGAGCGTTTGAAATCAAGGGTGTTCATATTTATAGCATTATGAGCTATCATGACGCAAAAAAAGGCGCGCTCAGAGGCAAAAATTTGGTGTTCAAATTTCGTATTGACGGAGTTGATATATGTCATTTGGGTGATATAGGCGAGGAACTTTCTCCAATGCTTGCAGAACTCATCACGCCAATCAATGTTCTGTTTATACCTGTCGGCGGAAAATACACCATAGATGCCGAACAAGCCAAAGAATATGTAGATTTTCTGATGCCCGACATAGTTATACCCATGCACTACGCCACAAAAGATACGCAACTGGACATTTCGGAAGTTGACGACTTTATAGATTTATTTGATGAGGAGGATGTCGAATATATCAACGGAAATTCCATAGAATTTAACAGAACGGATTTTGACGGAGAAAAGACAAGAATAATAGTACTGAAACACACTTAAGAAGAGCTGGATACATCTTTTGATGTATGAAATACTTTAATGCGCGAATAATTACTACAATAACAATAATATATTATTGTAAAGAACTCAATAAATTATTTAATTAAAGCTATCAAACATAACACAATAATTTATATATAATTTAGGAGGAATAATAATGGTTTATTCTGGTTTTACAAGAGAGCAATATGACTCTATGAATATTTTTGAATTGCGACATATCGGCAGGGAAATCGGAGTCAAGTCCCCGACCTCAAAAAGCAAAGGAGATTTAGTCGACAGCATTATGGAAAGAATTGAGGAAGCGAAGGAAGGAAAGACTCCCATTGATACGAAACCCGGCAAAAGAAGCCGCGGTCGTCCCCCAAAGACGATAATGACACTTCAAACACCGAAAACAAGCATTATGGATGATGCAGGCTCCAGAATACTTGAAGGTATGCTTGCCGCGCCTGAGGATGCCTTCCCCATTGAGGAAGAGACGGCGCAGGCCGTTCAAAAACCTGTTCGCAACGAAGCGCCGACGGAATACACCAAGCGTGAACAGCGTCCCCAAAGAAACGAACAGCAACCCCAAAGAAACGAACAACAACCCCAGAGAAACGACCAGCAGAGAGAAAACCGCCCCTGGTTCAAAAAGGAGCAACAACCGCAAATAAATGAAGATGACCTGCCTGTACTTCAAAAAGAAGGCGTACTCGAGATCATGCCCGACGGTTATGGCTTCCTCCGCGCAAGAAACTGCGAACCCGGCGATGGCGACGCATATCTTGCGGCGCAAAGAATAAAGAAATGGGGTTTGAGAAAGGGCGACTATGTAAAAGCCGAAGCTCGCAAACAGACCGAAAACCGTCCTGCGGGAGTATTCAATATTCTGTCCGTAAACGGCAGACCGCTCGATAGCGTCTACAACAGAAAGAACTTTGATACCCTGACACCGATATATCCCGATCACAGATTCCGTTTGGAAATTCCTCAGATGAAAAATGATTTTGCCATCCGCGCCATAGATTTGGTTGCGCCCATCGGCAAAGGTCAAAGAGCCATGATAGTTTCTCCGCCCAAAGCAGGAAAAACAACACTGCTGAAAAAAGTAGCTCACAGCATCAGCAAAAATTATCCCAAAGTTCACTTGCTTGTGTTGCTTATCGACGAAAGACCCGAAGAAGTCACAGATATGCAACGTTCAATTCAGGGCGAAGTCATATACTCTACCTTTGACGAAACACCCGAACACCACACAAAGGCTTCGGAGCTTGTTCTCGATCGCGCAAAAAGACTTGTTGAGTTGGGCGAGGATGTCGTAATTCTTATGGACAGCCTAACAAGGCTTGCCAGAGCCTATAACCTTGTCATTGCTCCCACAGGCAGAACATTGTCTGGCGGTATTGACCCCGGAGCGCTCCACAATCCTAAGCGTTTCTTCGGCGCAGCAAGGAATATCGAAAACGGCGGCAGCCTTACAATCATAGCCACGGCGCTTGTTGACACAGGCAGCAGAATGGATGATGTCATATATGAAGAATTCAAGGGAACGGGCAATATGGAAATCCACCTTGACCGCAAACTCAGCGAAAAGCGCATCTTCCCGGCTATCGACCTCAACAGAAGCGGCACCAGAAGAGAAGAGTTGTTGCTTGACCAAAAAGAGCTTGAAGGTATTTGGGGCATGAGAAAAATGCTCTCAAACGGCGAAAATGCCGACACTACCGAGATTCTCATAAATATGTTGGTCAAAACCTCAAGCAACAAGGAGTTTATCGAACAATTGAATATGCAACTGATGGCGCTCCAAAAGAAAGGTTACAACATACGATAACCAAAAAACGCATTGTCTGCAACCTGATTGGACAGAGGATAGCGAATTATCATTAAAAAAACTAGACCGAAGGTCAATTAAGTAGTATAATACCATTATAAATAAAAAAAGCAGGAGGACAAATAATGCCACTTGTCACAAGTACAAAAATGTTTAAGGACGCTTACGAAGGCAATTATGCCATAGGCGCATTCAATGTCAATAACATGGAGATTATTCAAGGTGTTGTCGCCGCCGCCAAGGCAGAGAACGCGCCGCTTATTCTTCAGGTCAGCGCAGGCGCCAGAAAATATGCCAACCCCATTTATTTAAGAAAAATGGTTGAGGCTGCCGTCGAAGAGAGCGGACTTCCTATCTGTCTGCATCTTGACCATGGCGATACCTTCGAGCTTTGCAAAGACAGCATAGACTTGGGCTTCACCTCCGTCATGATAGACGCATCACATCACAGCTTCGCAGAGAACATCAAGATCACAAAGAACGTCGTTGAGTACGCTCACGACAAAGGCGTTGTAGTCGAGGCAGAGCTGGGCAGATTGGCAGGAATAGAGGACGCCGTAAACGTCAGCGAAAAAGATTCTTCCTACACCGACCCCGATCAAGTACACGAATTTGTCACAAAGACCGGTGTGGATTCTCTTGCAATAGCCATAGGCACCAGCCACGGCGCATTCAAGTTCAAGGGCGAAGCAAAACTACGCTTTGACATACTTGCCGAAGTAGAGAAGAGATTGCCCGAGTTCCCGGTTGTGCTTCATGGCGCATCCAGTGTTCCGCAATACCTTGTTGAACAAATAAACCAATATGGCGGCAATATGCCCGGAGCAAAGGGCGTACCCGAAGAAATGTTGCGTCAAGCAGCTTCCATGGCAGTCTGCAAAATAAATATCGACTCCGACATCAGAATGGCGGTGACGGCGACAGTCAGAAAGTATTTCGCCGACAACCCCTCGCATTTTGACCCCAGACAATACCTCGGGCCTGCGAGACAAGCCGTCGAAAAGATCGTTCGCCACAAACTGGTCAACGTACTGGGCTGCAGCGGAAAGGCTTTTATTTAATAGAACATAACACAATAAGTTCAAAGGTTGTTTCAAAATATAAATTGAAACAACCTTTTTGTTTCGGATGAGATTCCTCCACTTCGTTTCCCTTCGGTCGGAATGACATTTATTATTGTAAATTGACGCTTACTACAGTGAAATGACACTTGTTACGGTGAAATGACAATGTCAATTCTCGATGTTTTTTTATATATGATATGCTATAATACCTTTATGCTGAAAGAAAACGAACAATTTGAAGATTTGGAATATAACGGTTTGGAGATTATCCAAAACAAAGAGGGCTACCGCTTTACTTCCGATGCCGTACTGCTTGCAAACTGCGTCAAGGCGTTGCCAAAACACAGAGTGGTTGACCTCGGCACAGGTTCGGGCATCATCGCCATAATCATTGCGGCAAAAACAAAAGCCCAACAGGTTTTTGGCATCGAAATACAGCCGCAGCTTGCCGATATGGCGCAGCGGTCGGTTGCGCATAACGCAATGACCGACAGAATAACAATCATAAATTGCCCCATGCAACAGGCAAAAGAAAAGATTGGCGGCGGTTTTGATGTGGTGGTCTGCAATCCGCCTTACGAAAAAGCTACTTGCGTTTCTTCGGCAGAAAAAGACATATGCAAAAGCGAACAATTGGTGACACTTGAAGAGGTGATTGCAACGGCTACTTCGCTTTTGAAATTCGGCGGAGTATTTTATGTCATAAATAAAGCCAAAAGACTGGCGGAAATCATCTATGAAATGAAACAAAAAGGCATAGAACCGAAGAAAATCACGCTGATTCAGCCAAAAGCCGGCAAGGATATCGATACGGTTATTGTTGAAGGCAAAAAAGGCGCCAAGCCCTCGCTGGTTGTGCCAAAACCGCTTGTAGTTTACGGAGAGGACGGAGAGTATACCGCAGAAGTAAGGAGAATGTATAATAAATGACAGGAAAATGCTATTTGGTGGCGACGCCTATAGGCAACATGAAGGACATCACCTTGCGCGCGCTCGAAACGCTGAAAGAGGTGGATACCATCGCATGCGAGGACACACGGCATACGCTGGGATTGCTGAACAGATATGAAATAAAAAAACCGCTAATCAGCTATTATCAGCATAAGGAAAGGGAGGGCGCAGAACAGATTATTGCGCTGCTAAACGAAGGCAAAAATGTCGCTTTGGTCTCAGATGCGGGAATGCCCTGCATAAGCGATCCCGGTTCAATACTTGTACAGACGCTTCGCGAAAGAAATATGGAAATCACCGTAATACCCGGCGCCAGCGCATTGACTTCGGCGGTGGCGTTGAGCGGCATTGAAGGAGCTTTTACTTTCGTCGGATTTCTCGGCGACAAAAACAAAGACAGACTGGAAAAGCTCAACCCTTTTATTGACACTCCGACGGCTTTAGTAATTTATTGTTCGCCTCACGATTTGTCAAAAACTTTGGTTTTTTTGTATGAAACGTTGGGCGGAAGAGCCGTTCACCTAATAAAAGAAATAACAAAAATATACGAAAGTACCGTCAGCGGAATATTGGGACAACTCGACATTGACAACCCCAAGGGCGAATATGTCATAATAGTAGAGGCGGCAGAAAAAAACCAAATTGAAATAAGTGACGAAGACATCCGTCAAGAGTTGCAAAGACTGATAAGCGCAGGCACAAACAAGAAAGAAGCTGTCAGCTTAGTTTGTGAAAAATTTGGGCTAAACAAAAATCGGGTATATCCTTTTTCGATTGGTTTGTAATACATTTCACATTATACGGCACAGCGCGCAAGAGAATATTGCTCCTGCGAGGGTAGCAAAAACGGCTATGGGTATTGCCAAGCCGCTTTTTTTGTCCTTTGAGGTGGAAAAATATACGGCAACAACATAAAGTATCGTATCGGTTGAGCCCATAATGACGCTGGCGCACCGTGAAATATAGCTGTCCACGCCGTAGTCTTTATAGATTGTTTCAAGCAAGGAAAGACTGCCGCTTCCCGACAAAGGACGCAGTATGAGCAACTCACAAAGCTCCTTTGGGATGCCGAAAACTTGAAATGCCGGCGCAACGGCTTTGCCCAGCATGGCGGACAGCCCGCTGGAGCGCATCAGTTCGATTGCAAGCAGTATGGCGGCAAGATAGGGTAGAAGGCTAATGACAAGCTTCAAAGCCTCTTTTGTGCCTTCTACGAAGCTGTCATAGACAGGGATATTTTTCATTATGGCGATAAGCAATGTTATCAAAAGCAGTATCGGAACAATCAACATCTTATTTCACAAAAACCTTTACCATAAAAATTGAGAGAATCGAAGTGAAAATAGTTGCAACAAGCGAGGGAAGAATAATATCCGCCGCGCTGGCAAAAGTTGCCCTCATAGCGACAATAGTTGTAGGAATCAGCTGAATAGAGGTTGCGTTCAAAACAACAAGCATTATTTTGTTTTTCTTCCGTTGCATTGTCTCCATAGCCTTTATGCCGGTAGGAGTGGCGGCTCCCCCCATGCCCAAGATATTTGCCGAGAAATTCAGCGAAAGATAGTTGTATGCTTCTTCGTTTTCATTGTAAAAAAGAAAGCCTATCGGTCTTTTCAACAATTTTGCCAACTTCTTATCGAGCTTGCCTTTTTCAAGAATTTTCAACACCGAAAGCCATATAGCGTATATAGCGAACAGCTTCAAACACAGTTCAACGCTGTTTGATACGCCGCTCAGCATTACACTCATGACATTTTGCGGATTTTGTTTTGTGATGAGAAATATCGAACTTATCAATATAACAAAAAATACAATATTCATAATATATTGTATTCTTTGGTCGGTTGAATTATTTGTTTTCTAAATATGGGTTATTTTGCTTTGTGCTTTTCCTTTTTTAGAGCAATTTGTTCGGCAATTATTCGGTGCTGTTCTTTTGCCAGGGTTTTTTGCAACTCAATTAAGAAAGAAAGTATTTGTGCGCGGCCGTGCTGAATTTCGGCTTGATGCGATTTTGTGAGGTTTTCGAGAAGAATATTCAAATGTTCGATAGGCTGCTTCAAATTGTGCAAATCATATATGAAATAAATATCCTCGGTGTATTTTTCGGCGAAGGTGAGATAGTTCTTTATTGTCAGCAAACTCAGTCCGACAAGTCTTTCTTTTTTGCCAAAATCCAGCGCTTCGAACTTCTTTTTCGCTTTTCGTAAACAGAACAAACAATCCTCGAACAGCGTTCTTTTGCCATATTGAAAATATAGAAATAAGATGATGACAAGACAGCTTAGCAGAAAAAGATACTTTGCCCACAGAGTAACGGTGATTACGTCGAGAAAATACAGTACCAGAAGGGCAGTGATGACGCATGCTCCTAATACGGAGAGGAATCCCAATAGCTTTTTCATAGATTTTCCTCACTGCTTTTTTCGTCGATAAGCATTTGTGTGCGATCATATGCCGGTTTGATGCCGTTCTTCTCGAAATCAAAATACATTCTTTCTATTATGTCAAAATTGACATCCCAATACTTGCTGTTGGGAACCCAAACTCTGAAAAGAAATTTTACGGTGTTCTTTTCGTGGCTCATGATTCGTACGGCGGGAGCAGGAGTTTTGAGTATTTCGGCATGCTCGTTCGCGGCATTTTTCAAAAGTTCAAACACCTTTTTCATGTCCGAACCGTAAGCAACGGTGAAGTGCAAATCCAGGCGGCGGGTAGGGCGCGCAGAGTAGTTTGTTATTTCGCTGCTGATGACCTTTGTGTTGTTGAGAACTATTTTTTTGTTGTCGGGTGTCAACAACTCTGTGGTGAGAATTCCTATTGAGCGGATGCTGCCTGCGATACTGCCGATCTCGACATAATCACCTTCTTTGAAAGGCTTTGTAAAAATGATAATTATGCCGTTTGCGAAGTTGGATAAACTGCCTTGAAGAGCCAAGCCGATAGCCAGTCCTGCTGTACCAAGTACTGCGATAAGTCCGGTAGACGCGTTGGGGAACAATATGCTGATGACGAGGAATAACAATACGAGTTTCAGCGCAAAATTGATGATTGAGACAATAAAAGAAGCGGTGGCGCCTTCGACAGCCGTTCGTTGTAGCGAAGATTTTGACACTCGGGAGACTGTCTTTATGATGAGCAGTCCGAGAAAAAGCACGACTACGGCAAAAAGGATATTCAAACCTGTGGTCTGTAAGAAATTCATAATATTATCAAGGAATGCTTGCATAAATCCTCCACTTTTATTGAAATAGAATTAACTTTATATAATATTAACAAAAAAACCATAAAATTGCCAGTCTATTTGACAAAGAAATATACCCATGATATTATTAAATGAATTTTTAAGTACGAGGTAAACGATGACAAAGGTTTATAATCCCAAAGAAATAGAGAAAAAATGGCAGAATTATTGGTACGGAAATAAGGTATTTGAGGTCACTGAGGACAAAAACAAAAAGAAGTTTTACGGTCTGATAGAATTCCCTTATCCTTCGGGCGCAGGTCTGCACGTAGGACACATCAGAGCCTTTTCTTCCATGGAGGTTATTTCCAGAAAAAGACGTTTGCAGGGATACAATACGCTTTTTCCCATTGGTTATGACGCTTTTGGTTTGCCCACAGAAAACTACGCAATAAAAACAAAACAACATCCTCGGAAGGTCACCGACAACAACATAATACAGTTCGAAAAACAGCTTAAAGCCGTTGGTTACAGTTTTGATTGGGACCGTGTTGTCGATACGACCGACGAGAACTATTACAAGTGGACGCAATGGATTTTCTTGCAGCTTTTCAAAAAAGGTTTGGCTTACAAGTCAAAAACGCTTGTGAACTTTTGCCCCGAATGCAAAGACGTGCTTGCCAATGAGTAGTCACAGAACGGAGTATGCGACCGTCGCGGCTCGGAAGCCACACAAAAAGAAAAAGATGTGTGGTTTCTTCGTATCCGCAACTATGCAGACAGACTGCTTGAGGGCTTAGATAAAGTTGATTTTCCCGAAAAAATAAAGATTGAACAACAAAATTGGATAGGCAAGTCCTACGGCGCAGATGTGAAATTCATAGTATCCGACAACAGCACGGAATATCCGCTTGTCGTGTACACCACAAGACCCGACACCATTTATGGCGCAACTTTTCTTGTAGTATCTCCCGAACACCCCATGCTCGACAGTTTTGCAGGCAGCATAAAAAATATCGCCGAAATAAAAGAATATCAACAACAGGCGCGCTTGAAGAAGGAATTTGAGAGAGTACACCTCACAAAGGAAAAAAGCGGCGTACGGCTCGATGGCGTCGTGGCAAAAAATCCTATCACAGGCGGCGACATACCTGTCTTTATTGCCGATTATGTCATGATGGATTACGGAACAGGCGCTATTATGGCGGTACCTGCGCACGATACAAGAGATTATGACTTTGCAAAGAAATATGATTTGCCCATCATTGAGGTCATAAAAGGCGGCGACATAACCAAGGAAGCCTATATAGCCAAGGACGGCGGAACCATGGTAAATTCTGGATTTTTGAACGGGTTGAACGTTGCCCAAGCCATCGACGCTATGATTGCTTATATGCACAAATTCGGAGTAGGCACACCCAAAACAGATTTCAAAATGAAAGACTGGGCGTTCAACCGCCAAAGATACTGGGGAGAGCCGATACCTATAATAAATTGTCCCAAGTGTGGTCAAGTGCCGATGGACGAAAAAGATTTGCCCCTCGTACTGCCGAAACTCGACGATTTTTCGCCGACCGATGACGCGTCATCTCCTCTTTCAAAAATTACCGATTGGGTAAATACAACCTGTCCGATATGCGGAGGAGAAGCCACAAGAGAGACCGACACCATGCCGCAGTGGGCGGGAAGCAGTTGGTATTTTCTCAGATATATGAGTCCGCGCGACAATGAACATGCCGTAAATCCCGATGCCTACAAGTATTGGGGACAAGTAGACTGGTACAACGGCGGCATGGAACACGTCACAAGACATCTTATTTATTCGCGTTTTTGGAATATGTTCCTTTATGATATCGGCGTTGTGACTAATGAAGAGCCTTATCGCAGGCGTTCGGCGCAGGGGCTTATACTCGGCGCAGACGGCGAAAAGATGAGCAAATCACGCAACAACGTCGTAAATCCCGATGACGTCATCAAAGAATACGGCGCCGATGTACTGAGGCTTTTCACGCTGTTCATTGGCGACTATGAAAAGAGCGCGCCCTGGAATCCCGATGCCATAAAAGGCTGCTGGCGCTTCCTGAACAAACTTTGGAACCTTATGGACATGATGAGGGAAGGCGACAAGAAGGGCGTAAATATCGATTTATGCGTAAAGAAGGTTGACGAGGACTACGAAACGCTGAAGTTCAATACGGCTATTGCTCAAGTCATGTCCACCGTAAATGATATTTATCAAAGAGGCTACGTAACCAAGGACGAATTTAACAAAATCTTGTTAATTATTTATCCGATAGTACCGCATATTACCAGCGAAATCTACGAAATGATAAACAACGGCGCAAAAATCGAAAAGCAAAAATGGCCTTCATATGACGAAAGCAAGCTGACAAAAGACGAAGTCGATATTCCCGTTCAAATCAACGGAAAACTTCGGGGCAAAATCACAATTGCCGCCGAGGCATCGCAGCAACAAGCGCTGGATATCATAAATGGCACAACAAATTTGCTTGACGGCAAAGAAATAATAAAGATTATTTATGTCGCCGGAAAGATAATAAATCTCGTTGTAAGATAATATACGCTTTTTGCTTTTATTTTACCGATAAATTTGTTCTGAATATATTTGCTATTTATAGGAAAAAATATTAGAATTATGACAGTTAAACACATTTCTTTAGGAGGATAAAAAAATGGCAAGAGTAAAAATAGGCATAAACGGTTTCGGAAGAATCGGACGTTTGGTATTCCGCGCCTGCTGTGACAGAAAAGATGTCAAGGTTGTGGGTATCAATGACCCGTTTATTAACCTTGAATATATGAAATACATGCTTCAATATGACACCGTACACGGTCAGTTCAAAGGCACCATAGAGGTTACCGACGGCAAACTTGTCGTAAACGGCAACGCTATCACGATTTTCGCAGAGAGAGATCCCGCCAACATAAACTGGAAGTCCTGCGGAGCGAAATATATTGCAGAAGCTACCGGCGTATTCACCACCGTTGAGAAAGCAAAGGCTCACTTCAAGAATGGCGCCAAGAAAGTTGTTATTACGGCTCCCTCCGCCGACGCTCCCATGTTTGTTATGGGCGTAAACGAGAACACATACGAAAAGAAAATGAAGATAGTTTCCAATGCAAGCTGCACGACGAACTGTCTTGCTCCCCTCGCAAAAGTAATCAATGACAAATTCGGCATCGTAGAAGGACTTATGACGACGGTTCACGCTACGACAGCGACTCAGAAGACTGTTGACGGTCCCTCAATGAAGGACTGGAGAGGTGGCAGAGCTGCCGCCGGCAACATCATTCCTTCATCCACAGGCGCAGCCAAGGCTGTTGGCAAGGTTATTCCCGAACTCAACGGCAAGTTGACAGGTATGGCTTTCAGAGTACCCACTCTTGATGTCAGCGTAGTTGACCTTACCGTCAAGCTTGAGAAGGCAGCAACATACGAAGAAGTAAAAGCCGCCATAAAAGAAGCCAGCGAAACCACAATGTTTGGTGTCCTCGGATATACCGAAGACGCAGTAGTTTCCAGTGATTTCATCCACGAACCCAGAACCAGCGTATTCGACGCCAAAGCAGGCATCGCATTGAACAGCAACTTCATGAAGCTCGTAAGCTGGTATGACAACGAATGGGGTTATTCCAACAAAGTAGTCGATCTTATCGTCCATATGGCAAAGGTTGACCGCGCAGAATAAGCACAATAATTTTACCAAAATATATTGTACCTGAAAAAAGTGGGACCGTCGCAATGACAGTCCTATTTTTTTGCCGTAAATCGCAAAAAGTATTTAGTTATCTCTTAATAACGTCAAGCATCCTTTTTACTATCTTTGAGTTGACATCGGCAGAAAGGCTTTTGACAGCGGCGCGCGGAGTATCAAAAAGCATTTTGACATTTTCTGCAAGGCTTTGCGGCGAGAGGTCTTTTTGTTCCAATACCGTCACAAGCCCACGCTTTTGATAAGACAAAGCATTGTCCACTTGATCGCCTCGGGAAGCGCCTTTAGGGAGTGGAATGACAAGTGTATTTTTGCCGATAGCCGCAAGCTCCGCAAGCGCGTTGGCGCCGCCTCTTGTTACAACAATATCTGCGGCGGCGAATAAATCAAAAATATCAAAGGCGTATTCAAGCTGTAAATAATTGTCCGATTTGATTTGTGCATTGCGGTTCTTTCCTGCAATATGCACGACAAAAAAAGTTTTTGTCAACAAAGGCAAGGCTTGATAAACGGCGTCATTTATTGCCGAACTGCCGCTGCTGCCTCCGACAAAAAGAGCGATGGGCTTTGATAGAGGTAGCTTATAATTTTCTATGGCGCGCACTTTTCTTCCGGAAAAAATTTCATTGCGTACGGGGTTGCCGATGTATTCTCCACAAGGAGTTTCCGAGAAAGAAGTCAGTACAAGTTTTGCAAATTTTGCCGTCAATCTATTGGCTAAACCAAGTGTCATATCCGATTCGTGAACGATTACAGGGATGTGCAGCCGTCTTGCCGCATAACAGGTAGGCAAAGCGGCATAACCGCCTTTTGAGAACACCAAATCGGGTTTTAGGGTATCCAAAATCGAGGTTGCATTGCGGATTGCTTTTATCATAACAAAGGGAATCTTTGCGTTTTTCAGCAGATGTGTTCGGTCTAATTTTATTACTTCGGTACTGTGAAAAGGCAGACCTGCCGTCTTGACAAGTTGTCTTTCCATACCGTCGCCGCCGATATAATGTATGTCATCAAAATATTTCTTAAGTTCGGGTACCAGCGCCAGATTGGGGATAATGTGTCCCGCAGTGCCGCCTCCCGTCAAAACTATTTTCATAAAATTTATGCTCCGGGATTTTTCGTTTCATTATCATAGTATGAACAAAAACGCCGCATTGATAAAGACAACCAGAGACAAATTATGTCTGAGCAGTCAAAAGTCTTTTATAGGCTTATAAAATCATATTGGCTCTTGATTGTCTTGACATTAGGTTGTATAATGTTTTAGTATAATACTATATAGTGAGGTAAATATGAAACAAATAAAGATGGACACTTTTGACAAAAAGAAGATAAGCGTCAATATTTGGGATAAGCTTGATCAACCGAAAGGCGGCGTGCTTATTGCCCACGGAATGGCGGAGCATCCCGACAGATATGACGAGTTTGCTTTGTATTTGAACAATCTCGGCTATGTCGTTGTCGCAGACGACCACAGAGGACATCGTTTCTCTGCCGCCGGCGAGAAGGGACAAGTTGACGGCAACAGCTTTGTACAGACCGTCAAGGATATGGATATGCTTGTCGACTATATCAAGACGACCTACAACGTAGAAGTTGCGCTTGTCGGTCACAGCTATGGCAGTTTTCTTTCTCAAGCCTATCTCGAAAAATATTCCAACAAACTGAAGGGAGTCATCCTCAGCGGAACGGCTTATATGAAGAATGCGCTTCTCGGCGCAGGCTTGGTCATTGCTTCGACGCAGAATTTGATGTTCGGCGCAGACAAACCCGGCAAACTCATCGACAAAATGAGCTTCGGCGCATACAACAAGCCCTTTGAGAGTCAAGGACAGGCATTTGCTTGGTTGTCGAGAGACAAGGAGCAGGTTGACAAATACGAAAAAGACGAATATTGCGGCTATGTCATGTCGATTGGCTTCTACAAGTCTTTCTTCAAAGGCGTCATGAGCATGTACGGCAAAGACACGCTGAACATAAACAAAAAACTTCCGATACTTATCGCTGTGGGCAGTGACGATCCGGTCTCCCAACAATCAAAACTCGCAACGAAGCTTTTCGATTTTTACAAATCGTTGGAACTCAATGCCGAGTTGAAGATATATGAGGGAGCAAGGCACGAAATCCTCAACGAAATCAACAAAGCCGAGGTTTATGACGACTTCGCAAAATTCATAGAAGGGCTTTTTGCATAAAAGGTAAGGTTAAACATAGATGAAGAAATTCGGCATAATAATAGCGCTCGCATTGGTACTTTGTTTGGGTCTTACTGCTTGCAAAGAGAAGAACCCCCCGAAAGAAACAAAAACTATCGAAATAAGTTCCGTAGAGGAACTAAAAAAGCTAAATGATTATTTAGGCGACCAATATTCGCTCTATACCTTCGAACTAAAAAACGATTTGGATTTGTCGGGAGAGGATTGGAAGCCCATAGGCTATGACAACGACAACTCTTTTAGAGCCGGTTTTGACGGCAAGGGTTTCACCATCTCGAATATGACCATAAAAGGCGCTGACGGCACCTCATACGAAAAGAGCGTGCCATACAGCTATGCAGGACTTTTTGGTTATACCTATGGAGCGACAATCAAGGACCTGAAATTATCCGATTTTGACATTTCTTTTTATGCCGAACCCGACTATACCTATGTCGGCGGACTCGTAGGCTTTGCATTTGGAGCCAACAAAATCTCCAACATCGAAGTCAGCGGACAAATAGCTTTGGGTACAAGTTTTTATTATCGTCAAAGAGCGGTGCTGTTGGAAGTTACCTGTGACCAAAACCAGTATATCGGCGGAGTTATCGGTTATTCTTGGGGCGCTTTGGATTTCAAAGAATCGACAGCCAATGTCGGCATCAACAATCTTATTGCATCTTTAGGTCCGGAATACGACTCTGCAACAGATATCGTAAATCCTGACAAAAAAACCGTTGTATATGATCTTCCTTCACAGCTATATTATCCCGTGCAGGCTTTTGTCGGCGGACTTATAGGCTTGGCAAAGGGTGACGGCTCTGTGCTTTTTCAACTTGACTGCACGGCGCAAATACCTACAATTCATGCAAAATCCGCCTATCTCGGCGGTATGTTCGGTGCTGTGTATATGTCGCGCATAACCGATGCGCAGTTCATTGGGAATATCGGCACAAGAGTCTATACAAAAGGCGTTGTCGGCGGCATATGCGGACTGGCGGACGACTCGACACTCATTGACGCCCAAACAAAAGACAGCGAAATCAACATCTCTGCCACAAAGACGGAATATCAGTCTTATACGGCAGGCGGCATAGCAGGCTATGCCAACGATTTCTCAAAAATACAAAACAGCGAAGTTTCCAACACAAAAATTCTTTCCAATCTTGCCAACAAGCGGGATGGCGGAATCGAACGCAACAATCCCGTAATCGGTGGTATCGCAGGCACGGTGAGAGACAGCGAGGTGTTGGACTGCAAGGCAGACGGCGGAGTCTACATAAGCAAAATAGGCGCCAATTATATCGATATTGACACCAATTATGAATACAGCGCAGGACTTGTGGCAGACGTATACGGCAACACAAAAATAGAGAGATGCCAATCCACATTCAAGGCTTGCTATGGCGCAATAGCCAGAGCCGCCGAAAACATAGATGTCGAAGGACACGGCAAAAGAGTAATGCGCTTCATAAAGAAGGATATGCCGAATGTTTATATCCGTATCGACGCACATGAGAAAGACGGCAAACTGATAGTTGATGTCATAAACGAAGGCGGCGATATTGCCGCAACTTACGAATATGCAGAATTTGTCGGAAATGATATCGAAAGTTATGTTCCGACTTATTTCAATGCAGACCTCGGCAGACTTGTCGATGCAAGTGGATCGATTATGGTTGTTGACGGCATAACCTATGACGGTTTTGAAGGTCTTTCGGGACAATACAGCTTTTCAAACTTGGAATACACAGACGCCTCCGCCCTAAAAAAAGGCGCGCAGGATACAGCGTTCGGAGAGGGTTGGTGGCTTTTCGTCACATTATAAGATTATGGCATTTGTTTCATTATACAGAAGATTTCGTCCCGACACCTTTGACAAGGTCATCGGACAAAATCACATTGTAAAGACGCTGTGCAACCAAATAAAGAATGACCGCATTGGTCACTCGTATTTGTTCACAGGAACCAGAGGGACGGGCAAAACCAGCTGCGCCAAAATTTTTGCGCGCGCCGTAAATTGTCTTGACCCCCAGAATGGTTCGCCCTGCAACAAATGCGCAGTTTGTTTGGAACTCTCAAAACCCGGCAACATAGATGTCATCGAGATTGACGCCGCCTCCAACAACGGTGTTGATGAAGTACGCCAAATAAAAGAGAATACGCAGTACCGCCCGTCGGCAGGTAGGTTCAAGGTCTATATAGTAGACGAAGTTCATATGTTGTCGTCAGCGGCGTTTAATGCCCTTTTGAAGACACTTGAAGAACCACCCGAGCACATTATTTTTATACTTGCCACAACAGAAGTGCAAAAACTGCCGGCGACTATTTTGAGCCGTTGTTTGCGGTTTGATTTCCGTTTGGTATCAACCGAAGAAATAAAGACGCTTATCGGAAAAATCTTTGACGATATGGGCGTAAAATACGAGGATGCGGCGATTGAGCAGATCGCAATACATGGCGAGGGCAGCGTCAGAGACGCCATTTCTGTCGCCGATATGTGTATGTCCTATTGTGACGGCAATGTCACGCTTTCGGCAGTGCTTGATGCGCTGGGCGCCAGCGATTTTGCCACCTTGCACAAACTCGGTATAGCCATACTTGACGGCAGATGCGGCGACGCATTGTCGGTACTGGACACAATGTATAAAGAGGGCAGAAACACCATCCACAAGGATTTATGCAATTATTTCCGTGATTTAATTGCCATAAAAAACATACGGGGCTACAAACTCAGCACCATAACGGAACAGCAAGCCGAATTGCTTGCCGAGGCGGCAAAGAGCTACGAAAACTACCGCATCAGCCGCGCCATGGAAATAATCGCGGGCATAGAAAGTACGCTTCGCTATTCCACGCAACCCAGAATAATACTTGAGGCTACGATAGTCACGGCAAGCGAGTTGCGTTTGGACAGTTCTCCCGAGGCGACCTTCACACGGCTACGCGAAATGGAGAAAAAACTTGAACTTCTTGAAAAGAACGGCATAAAAGTTGCCGAT
>CAYJBS010000021.1:0-22952 GCA_964368435.1 uncultured Christensenella sp.
ATATATTATAGTAATAGATTATAAATTAATGAGGGGCAAAAGTCAACATAAATTAGATTTTTGCATCTCCTTGCCAAAATATCTCTCGTTTTTGTCGGTTTAACAGAAATAAACGACGACCTTTTTGCCACGGATACTCGATAGCGTTATGCTTTCGCCGTTTTTGTCATTTAGGGTGAAGTCGGGCGCCTTTTCTGATATCTTTAAATAACAAATCCTCATAAGTGTCTTTTTCTTATTATACCATAAGTTTTATTGTGATAATTTTGTTTTTGGCAATATAATATAACTATAAATTATGAAAAAACTCAAATGCGCCGTTGTTGTTATATTTTTTGTCGTTTGTCTGTTACTCGCCGTTATTTTGACTGGCAGAGCCGTTTCGGCAAAAACCAAAACCGAGGTTTTTTCTTTCGGAGACGGTTCGACAAAAATAAGCGTAATGCAAATAAGCGATCTTCATTATCCCAAAAACGGTTGCAGCCTCAGACATGTCCTTGATACCGTCGAAGATCTAAAGCCCGATATGATTTTCTTTACGGGCGACACCATAGATTCTTCAACAAAAAAAGAGTATATCACGGAGCTTGACAGCTTTTTTGCAAAACTTTCGCTTATTTCTCTTTGTTTCGCCGTACTTGGCAACCACGAGGCAATAAACGATAATTTGCGCTATTTCAAGCAACTGCTGTCAAAAAACAGCATCACATTGCTTGATAACGAGTGCTTCGAAACACAAATAAAAGGCAAGAGGCTTTCGATAGCCGGCGTAAGTGACAAGATAATTTACGGCAAAGAAACGATGAGAGGATATAGCGCGCTTGACAAAACACTGCCCTTGTTATTGCTCGCCCACCGTCCCGAAAAATGGAAACAATATTTGCTTGACGATTTGCCGCCTTTTGTTACTTTCGCGGGGCATGCCCACGGCGGACAATTTCGAATTTTCGGGCAGGGACTTTTTTCGCCCGGTCAAGGCGCTTTCCCGAAATACGACAGCGGTTTATACTCCCAAGGTGACAATTCTATGATAGTTTCGCGAGGTCTGGGCGACAGTGTCATGTCATACCGACTTTTCAACAGCTATCACCTTCCAATTGCAGAAATTTATTTGTGACCCCAAAGACCGTCTATATCCGTGCCGGTGACAAGCTCTATGTCTTTCAGCTGTTCGTCGTTCATTTTTTCCTTCAGATTTTCTCCCTTTTTCAGCATCTCTATGCCTGTTAAGACGGTATCGAATCGCTTGTTGTTGACCTTGTATTTGAAGGCAAAAAACAAAGTAATCGAAAGTAGAAGTACCGGCACGACAACAAACATCCACTTGATGCCCTGCACAAGTCCCGACTGCGCATAGCGCGCCGGATCAAAGTCAACCATGCGGCCCTTCAATATATTGTATTCGTTTTGGTCGAATCCGAAAGCCTTGAGTCCGAAGCCCAAAATCAACACGGCAATGCCGCTGGCAAACTTTCTTACAAAAGTGGTGAAACCGCTATAGATACCCTCTCGCCTTTCTCCTGTCATGATTTCGTCGACATCATAAATATCCGTCAGCATAGACCAGGTACTGAGATTGCCCGAAGAAGAGCCTACTGCTATCAGCGCGGCAAGCACGCAAACCAAAATTACAGGTGTGGTACTGTCTATAAAGATGAAAGCCAGTGAAGACAATATCCATATCGGCATACCGATAAAAAGCGGAAAAGCCTTGCCTTTCTTCTTGGCAAGCCAACCTTGAAAGACCATCAACAGCATAGAAAAGACCAAAAGCACACCGATTATCAATTCATAACTCTTGTATTTTAATATTACTATATCTACATAAAATATAAACAGCGCAAGCATCAGATCTACTGCTACTTGGAAGGATAGGAATATGCCGAGAAAAGTGCGATAAGACTTGTTTTTGAAGAGCGACAGCCACATTCGCAAATTTATTGTCTGCGGAGTAACAAGGTCTTGTCTTTCCTTTGTGCCGAGAAATGTTATCAGCCAGCACAACCCGAATAGCGCCGCCATCATAATAGCCATAACGAGATAACCATTTTTTTGCGCAGGTCCGTTGACCGATCCTCCGATAGCTTTTATTAGCATGCTTGGCACAATCGCAGCGACCAAAGAGGCGGCGGCAGATACCAGCATCCTGATTGTGGTATAGCTCGTGCGCTCGTTATAGTCCGAGGTTATTTCCGACAAAATGGCATTATAGGGTACCATAACAATGGTAAAGGCAGTCCCAAAGAACATATATGCGAATGCGTGGTAAATTATTTTTCCTGTGACGGAGCCTATACCGAAGGAATAAAATAGCGAAATAAACGACAAAAATACCGGCGCTATACCGATAAGAAAATAAATGCGTCTTCTGCCAAAACGTGATTTTGTTTTATCGGAGATGTTGCCCATCATCGGATCGGTGATGGCGTCCCATATCTTGCCGATAAAGATTATTGCCGAAGCCGCCACCACAGGCAGTTGTTCGACAAGCACAAGGAAGTTCATATACAGCAAGCTGAAGACCAAAAATGCCGCGCCGCCGTATACATCACCGCTTGCATAGCAAAGTTTGCTCTTTATATTTTTCATAATTTTCACCCCCTAGAATTTATTTCATATATCCCAGTTGCGTTGAAATGGCGTTGCCGGCGGCAAGAAGCGTGCCGGCGACAGTTTCTATTTTGAAAGCCGTCATTCGGCTAGTCGGACCGGATATCCCCATCGAATATACCGCTTCGTTCAAATGATTAAAGATAGGGACGGCAATACAGCGTATCTCTTCGCTTATTTCTCCGTCATCAATGGCATATCCTGTACGGCGGACTTCTTCCAGCTCGGCAAGAAAATCTTGCTTTGAGGTGATTGTTTTTTCTGTAAATTTTTCTAACGGGTTTTCGAGTATCCGCTCAATGGTCTGTTCCGAACTGAAGGCAATCAGGCACTTTCCTACAGAAGAGCTGTGAATCGGCTCGTCATTGCCGATTTTTGCATTTACGGTCAGCCTTGAGGAAGTCATTATTTGGTCGATTACGATGGCTCTGTCGTTTGATAAAATGCACAAATGCACCGATTCTCCAATCTCCTCCGCAAGCCTTCGCATATATGGGCGGGCTATGGAAATTATGTTGAGGTTTTTGTAAAGCTGCTCGGAAAGTTTCAGCACTGCAGGTCCCAGCTTGTACTTTAGTGATGACTTGTTCTGCTCCGCCATATTGAATTGGCGCAGTGTTTCAAGCATGCGGTAAGCCGTGCTTTTGTTGACTTGCAACTCCTCGGCAAGCTCCGTAACCCCTACACTCTTTTTTGAAGCCAGAAAAAGTAGCGATTGCAACCCTCTTTCCAAACTTTTACTCATGACAACTCCTTTGTTATAAAAACATCTTTGTTATAAACTTTTGTAAATCTTTGTTTTTGACTACGCCTGTCGCCAAATCGGTGAAAGGCTTGTGCGAAAATACAGTACGAACGAGATCTTCTTCAACGGAAAGCAAAATATCTTTCATACTTTTGTGCGCCGCAAGCGAGATTGCGCCGAGCCGCTCACGACTGCGTTTTTGGCTTATCGCTCTCTCAATGGGAAAGCCTGCGCCGACTTCGTCCTTAAACAGCTTTTCAAAAATATATTCGAGATTTATTTTTCCTGCCCAGCCGTAGCCCTTATTCAGCGCCAGCGAAACACAGTTGCCGCCGTTTATTTGGCTGAAAAGCCACGCTTCAAGCGGATCGGTGATATGTCCGCACAACACCGAAGGATATTGCATCGCCGACAGCATAAAGCCCTGCCCCGTGCCGCAACCGCCGATGACCATATCGACAGCGCCGAGATTGAGCAGCACTGCCGCCATAAGTCCTGTATGGATATATGTAAGTTCTATACCTGTGGTTTCGGGCGTCATGCCGACATTAAAGACGGTCATGCCGCTTGCTTCCAGCGCCTCCAAAATTTCCCTGTTTCTGTCCCTTGCCGAAACCTCGTTTATTACCGCTACTCTCATTTTTTGCTCCTTATCTGATTATTTATGTTTCTTTCCGCCGAAAAATATGCTTAGGAAGCCCTTCTTCTTCGGCACCGCCTTGTCCTCATAGCTGTCCAGATATATTTCGTGATTTTGTTTTGCCGAATCTATGGCAGCCAATGCAAACTTCAGCACCTCTCTGCCCCTTTCTCCCGACAATACCGGCTCCCTGTCGTCACGTATGGCTTCGATAAAGTCTTTTGTGCAACCGATAAAGGAATCCTGCCAGTCGCAGGGCATATCCCGAAATTCCGTCAACTTGCCATCACGGTACATAATCACCGGCGCCACCTCGGGCAAAAGAGTAGCCGTACATCTTGTCACCCACAATATGCCCCGAGACCCTGTGATTTCCATCCTTTCGTCACAGGTATAATATTTGCTTTCGATATACATATCCTTCGAGGAAGTAACATCGAAGACACCGTATATCTTGCTGTTTTTGTGCTTCCACATGATGGTCGCAGGCGAGTCTTGATACACACCCGGGATAACCGGTGTATAGTCGATCCAAGAATTTACTTTCTCAACATCTCCCAACATATTCATAATGACAGAAAACTTGTGATATCCGTCGTCAAAGATGACGGGGCCGCCTCCCGACAATGTTTCGTTGAGTCGCCAAGTCCAAGAAAGGGTATCCACTTTCCAGCCTGTGGGCTTCAATTCGTCCATACTGACGCCTGCTGCTTTTGCGCGCATCTTTGCGGCAGGAGCGTTCATCGAACAAAGCGAACAGTTGTTCATCTTGTAGCGTATGCCCTGCGGCTCTCCGATTTCGCCATCATCAAGCAACTTTTTTGCCAACTGATACGGAGGATAAAAAACAAAGTTTTCGTATACGCGCAGTTTGACGTTGTTGGCTTTTGCGGCGGCTATCATAAGATCACATTCGGCAAGGTTCATTGCCATGGGTTTTTGTACCGAAACATGCTTTCCGGCGTTCGCCGCTTGCACCGTCAATTGGCAATGCAGATGATGCGGCACGAGGATTTCTACGGCGGTGACTTCTTCGTCCGCCAATACCTCTTCAAAACTCTCATAAATTTTCGGAATGCCATGTTCCTCGGCAAACTTCTTTGCGGCGGTCATATTTTTGTCAAACACACCGTAAAGCTCCGTATCATTGTTGTCCTTGTATCCTGCAACATGCAGGGTTGCTATTCTGCCGCAGCCGACGATGACAAACTTCATTCTCATAACCTGCCTCCCTTTTTATATGGTTTCTTGGCTTCTTGCTTTTTCGTACGCTTCTCTGCGCTCCTTGTCGTATCCGGGAATGGGCACATCCCACCATCCGAACGCCTTGCCTCCTGTGAAAGGATAGTCGCGGCTTACTTTTGTATAAACAAATGCAGGTTTATTGTCGCTTATGGCTTTTTGCATAATGCCTTTTACATCTTCCAAAGCCTTGACTTCGTATGTATTTATGCCGAAGGCTCTTGAAATAGCCGGAAAATCGGGAGTATATGTCTCACCGTTTTGAATAAAATCATTGCCAAAGGCGGCATCTTTTCCCAAAGCGTCCATTTGCAGGTCTTTTATTGCCATCCAACCTGAATTGTCCGCCAAAAACACAATGACGGGTATATCGTATTGAGCCATTGTCGACAGTTCTTGCATTATCATCATAAAATCTCCGTCACCGAGCAATGCCACGACAGGAGATTCGGGAGACGCAAGTTTTGCGCCCATTGCGGCAGGCACTGCCCAACCCATCGTCGAAAAACCGCCGGTAGTCAAGTTACGATAAGGCAGTTTGTAGCAATATTCTTGAAAAAGTTGTGCTTGAGTGTTGCCCGATGATGTGGAAATTATGGTGTTGTCGGGCAGCACTTCGTTGAGTTTGCCGATAATCTGCGATATAGTAATATCCTTTACCGGTTGTGTCCGAACCTTCGTAAGATACGTCGCCCAATCGGCTTTCAAGTCTGTGATTTCTTGAAGATATACCTTGTTTGGCGCGAAAGCTCCGAAATTGTCGTTTAGTTTTTTCAGCGCATCCGAAAGATCGGCAATGATGCCGACATCGGCGGCATAGTTCTTGCCTATTTCCGCTGCGTCAATATCAATGTGAATGAGTTTTGTGTCGGGAAAATCAAAACTGACTCCCTTGCGGTATGAACATGTAGTTTCATCTGCAAACCTTGTGCCCAAAGCCAGCACGACGTCGGCGCTTCTTGCCAAAGCCAAGCCCACGGGTGTGCCCTTCGATCCGGTATGGAAGGCATATTGCGGATGGCTTTCAGATACTGCGCCCTTTCCTTGCAGCGTTGTTATGACGGCGGCGCCCCATTTTTCGGCAAGCGCCAAAATCTCGTCACTGACTCTTGACTTCAGCGCGCCGCCACCTGCAAGAATCAGCGGTCTTTTTGCTGTTTTCATCAATTCAATAGCTTTTTGAATATATGCCATATCGGCGGCAGGCAAAGAGCCGGCGCGGTTTTTTTCTGCGCTCAACGCTTCACATTCTGCACTTTCGGCTTGTACGTCCATCGGCAATGCAATTACGCAAGGTCCGCCTCTGCCCGTTGTCATAAGGTTGAACGCGCGGCGCATTATTTTTGGCAGTTGTTTTATGCTCTCTGCTCGCCAACTGCGCTTTGCCAGCGGTTCAAGACTTCTTATTATGTTGCTGTCTTGATATCTCTCGACCTCTTGAAGCACTCCCACACCTTTCATGTGCGTATGAGTGTCGCCGCAAAGTAGTAAAAAAGCTGTCGAGTCGACATATGCCGTTCCCAAACCTATGGCGGTGTTCAGCGTGCCGGGTCCTATTGACGAAAAAACCGCCAACGGCTTTCCGCAGGTGCGATAGTATCCGTCGGCAATGGCTGTCGCCGCTTGCTCGTGTTTTACTTGTATGTATTTTATGTTGCCGTTTTGTTCTTCCTTTCTGATTGCATCAAAAAGTCCCAGTACACCGTGACCGGGAATACCCAGAACATAGGGCACTTTCTCGTTTACCAACTGTTTAACGACTATCTCGCCGCCTGTCAATTTCATATGAAAATCCTCCGAAAAATGAATAATCCTAACTAAATTATCAATTATTAATAGTTGCCTGTCAATATCAATTTCGCAACTAGGTTGCACAATATGCAACAAATTGCCTCTCAACTTTATAATAAAGTAAGAGAAATCTCTTTTTGATTGTATTTTACCGCCTTTTGGTATAGAATATGCCTATGAAAATTCTTTACTTAGGCGTCAGCTCAAAATATATTCACACTCTGCCGGCAGGCTGGTTTCTTGCGGAATATTTGAAAAAAAAGGGCATCGAAGTCACCGAAATTTATCACAATGTCAACGAAAATTTTTACGAGGTGTTGCAAGAGGTTGCAGATTTCGGCGCAGATGTTTTGCTGGTTTCGGTTTACATTTTCAACGTCAATTATGTCAAAAGACTGGTGCAAGCCATAAAACAGTTTTGTCCGTCATGCAAAATAATCGCAGGCGGTCCAGAAGTCGACAAAGATTTTCCCGCAGACCACATAATTATAGGAGAGGGAGAAAAAACGCTTTACGAATTGTTGTCCACAGGCGGCGAGCAGTCCATAACGGCGCAGGTATGCGCTCTTGATGAGATACCATCGCCTTACACCCAAAACCGTTTGCAAAGCAGCCGAGGCAAACTGATTTATTATGAATCGTCGAGAGGCTGTCCCTTCCGCTGCGCATATTGTATGGCAGGACTAACTAGAGGAGTGAGATATTTTTCACTTGAGAGAGTTCGAGAAGATTTGATAAATATCGTCGACAGCGGCGCCAAAATAATAAAGTTTACCGATAGGACTTTCAACGCAGACGCAAAACGCGCCGATGACATCATCACTTTTATCGCCGAGCGCTTTTCAGATAGCGGAGCTTGCTTTCATTTCGAAGTCGGTGGCGACCTCTTCTCGCGAAAAACCTTGGATTTATTGAAAACTCTTCCCGTCGGACTGGTACAAATCGAAGCCGGAGTGCAGTCGCTCAATGAAAAAAGCCTTGCCGCCGTCAACAGAGTTTTTGATAAAGCTCATTTCATCAATAACATAACAGAAATAATAGACTGCGGAAACATACATGTGCATCTTGATCTCATTGCAGGATTGCCGTTCGAAACGCTTGAAAGTTTCATCCAAGCCATAAACGAAACTATTTCTTTACGTCCGCATATGCTGCAACTGGGATTTTTGAAATTCCTTAAGGGCACGCCGATAAGAGAAAATTATGACGCAACATATTCGCTAGAAGCGCCCTATGAGGTTGTATCTACGCCTTATATGTCAAAAGAGCAGTTGTTACACCTCAAGACCGTCGAAGATGTCATCGACAAGATATACAACAGTGGGCGATTTCATTATACTTTGGAATACCTTATGCCAAGGTTTGGTAGCCCTTTCGAACTGTTTTCTCAACTTGCACCAGTTCTAAACCGTCATAAGAAAGACAACGCCCCCTATGACGGTATCTATGATGCCCTACTTGATTTTTGCGGCGGTTCGGAAATAATAAAAGAGCTTTTACGCTTTGATTTCTTGGTGAAGGACAATTCTAGGAAGGTGCCAAAGATACTGCAACGGCAATATTCCAAAGAATTCAAACAACTGCTTTCACAAAACAAGCCCTCAAAAGATTATATGTTGGGAGAATTTTTGTATAACGGCGCTTTGCGAAGTGTAAAGTTCGATTATACGAAAAAGCACCCGATAAACGAGCGCTATTCTTTCGAAATAATCAATTAAACTTTTTTATCTTATTATTTCCATAGTCCAGTTCTGCAAGTCCGTACCGCCGAAACCCTCGACCGAGGATATGATATGTGGCGGATAAGCGTGCATAATGGCGTCATTTTGCAGTTGCACAGAGGGTTCTTTTTCAAAAGGCGCTATCATAAGCGAAAACATTTGGTGTCCGCCACTATAGGAAGGCGCCAACGGATCATATTGCGCCGCTTGTGACTCGGCAACAGTGCCGACAAGCTCATGCCGTCTTGTGGGATAACGTAACTGCTTGCCGAAGTAACTGCCGTGCGGATTTATTTTCAGGCTGTCCTTATCGCCGTCTTTACATATACGCATACGCGCGAAAGCAAAGTTGCTGTCAGCTGTCACAGCTTGCGACAGCAGTATGCCCTGCTCGCCGTTTGTTGTTGCTACCCAACCGGCGGTGACTGCGTTGTTTAAAGAATCTATTTCTTTGTTCTCCGAGAAGGCGCCATAATTCAAATCAAAAGAACTTACCTTTCCGAAGAAATTGTGTTTGATGACTTTTACGGGCTTTTCGTCGTCGCCTCTGAATACAGGTATAATCTCAAGCGGAGCCACTTGGCGCCACCTGCTGTCCCAACCTCTTTTGAGGTTTTTGACCTTGTGTTTCTTGGGTTTGTAGTCGGGTGTTCTCGGGTATGCCGCTTCAACGTCGACATATACATAGGGCAGAGCCGCATTGATAAGGAATTTTTGTGTAAAGGCGATTTTTTGTCCTATGTCCAATTCGCCCTTTCGCGTCAACACCACGGTGTCGGCTCCGATAAATTCCGTAGAAATGTCGGCTTGCTCGCAGCGCACAATTTTTTTGTCGTATTCCACCCAAAAATCCATTGAGCCTTTGTCGGTAAAGGCTTGGTTTTTGTGATAAAGCGTTATGCTACCGTTTTTGTCTGCTTTTACGGCGACATCGTCGTTTTCTATGCTGTTTTCTGACAATTTGACACGCTTGGAGACCGTCGTTTTGTCTTCTTTTATTTCGATATTCAACGCCTTTTCTGCCGTTTTAACTACGGCGCGCAGTTCATATCCGTCGAAACCCTTGAAGACAAAAGAATCAAGTTTTTTGCCTTCGGCAAAGACTGCAAGAGGTTTTTTTGCTGCCTCTTCGCTGATTTTTATTCTTATGAAGCCTTGCTTGTTTCCCTCTCCGAAATACGCTTGTTGAAACACGGCTTTGATGCCGTCCGTCTGCAATGCAGATTCGGCTTTTTTCAAAATTTCGTGCGATTCGTCGACACATTTTCGTACCGACTGCGCCGCCACCTCAAGTCTGGGTACGCACATAACCGGCGTCGACAGTCCGAAGTGTGTCGTGGACAAGGTCAAAATACGTTTCTCAAGCGCCAAAGCTATTTCTTTCTCGACATCGGTCTGGGCAAGTTCGGCAACGGCTCTTGCATACTCGCAGAGCGTTCTGGCTCTGTCGATGCCTGCCCAAAGCTTTGCGTTGTCAAGTTTGTCCGACCACGGCGAAAGTCCGTCAAAACTGCCGTCGGCGGTGTCTTGTGTGAAGTTGACCTCGGCTATCGGCGGATGGCTCTTCAAATAATCGTACGGCGTGTCGAATACTACATAGTCAAGGTCCTTGACTTGTTTTATCATATGGGCAAGTCCGCCCTCCCAAAGCAGTTTGTCTTTGTCGCGCAATAAAAATTCTGACAGGAAGGTGTTAAAATAACCTCTCCAATAATCATCGTCGGCGTCCATATCTACAAGCACAAGCAAGTCTTTCGGCTCTTCCATAGCCATCTGCTGCTTGCGGAGATATTTCATATAGGCTTTTATTCCGAGGTTGTCGAAGACATCCGCCACACCTACTGCAGGAATGACAATAATTTTGTCGTCTTCGGGTTTGTACCAAAGCGGATTGAAGCGTTGTTCAAAAGGCAACAACGGAACAAAGTTCGAAAAACCGTTGAAGGGTATGCAACTATAAAATAGCGTAATGGCTTCGACACCGTGCTTTTTATAAAGCGGCACAAGAGCCGGCGTCATCATACATTCCTGTGAACGCACTATCGGAGCGTATTCCTTGAAAAGGTCTTTGAGTCCGGAGCCTGCAGAATTTGATAGCGTTTTTGACATCATGAGGTCAAATTCTTCTGTGGTATGAGACGAAACAAGACCGTTGTTATAGCTCATGATCTCCATTTCGTCGACGCCGCTGTTTACTCTCTGTTGCAAACGCTCGAGAATGTCGGGGCAATGTTCCGGAATAAGTTTTTCAAGAGAGAAATAATTCTCCGAATCCCACGTGCCGCGCACGGGTATGCCCATATTGTTATATTTGTCGAGTACGTTCAAGATATAACGAATAATTCTCATATCCTTGGCAAAACCCGTATCGTCGGGCTTGTCGCCTCTGTACGAGTGATAAAAGTTTATGTGAAATCTGAATGCTAAGTGTATTTTTGCCATAAAATAACCTTCCTTAAAATACGAATACAAAAAGTATACCATAAAAAAGAAAGGCTATCAAGATAATTTTCAACCGCCGGCAATCGGACTTAAAAACATTACTTCGGAATTTTCGTCAAGCTTGGTGCGATACATTTTTTGGTCTGTAATGTTCTTGCCATTGACAAATATTACTGAATTCTTCAGTTCGGGTATGTCTAAACCCTCTATTCGGTTGCCCAAAATGGTAATAAGCTCTTTTATGTTCGTAGCCTCGGCAGACATATTCGAAACGCCTGCCTTGAGCCGCAACAGTCCGAAAAACTTTATTTTCGCCATTATGCCTTGATTCCCAGCCTTTTTATCAGCCTGTCGGTAGGCAATCCGTTTTTCCAGCCTCTGGCTCTGTAATAACGCTTTTTCATTTTTTCCAGCGGTACTTTTGATTTTTTGTTGTTTTCGTCCTGCAATTCGTCGGTCAATCTCTTCGGCAACGTGTCACAAGAGGCATCAACGCCGAGTTTTTTGTTGAGCAGTCTTTCGAGATTATAGCCGCGCTCGCCTATTCTCAGCATTTTGCCGAAATTTAGCTTCATGCCTGTTGCGGCTTTCAAGGAAACCGAATGGGGGAAAATCGAGGGCAAGTTTACTGCAAGCAACGTCGGGAACTTGCCTGCAAGATACAGCACGCCACCCAGATAGGGCATAATCTTATTGACAAGCCTTGTCATAAAGCTGTTGGGTTTGCTTATGAGGAAGGACGGGAACACCGCGTATGTAGTGAAAAGACAGCTGCCGCCGGCGCTGACGGCTTCCATAAGGTCTTGGAAAGTCATCGACAACGTGGCTTTGCCTTTGTGGGTATAAGGATTTATGGACATTCCCAATCCCTCAAGCACTACGAGGTATCCTGCGTTCAAATGGCAGCCGCCTCTGTTCGATACGGCATAACCCAGTCCCTGTCCGACTGCGCCTCTGGGTTCGTATGCGCTCAATTCCATACCCTTGCTGTGTATCGAGAATTCTTCGCCGCCGAATTTTTGGCTCATGCTCCTCGCGCCTTCTGCAAGAATGTCTCCCACTTCGGTGCTTCGGGTGGCTACTTGATTAAAAATATCGAGAATATTGTCGGTTTTGCCAAATTCCAGTCCGCTGTTCCACAAGCCTTTTTCGCTCAATTCCATAGCAAAAGCTACGCTTCCTGCCGCTGAAATAGTGTCCATTCCCAACTCGTCAAGTTCATAATTCCACTTGAATATCATCTCTATGTCGTCGTTCAAAATATTGGCGCCGAGCAGTCCCAGCGTCTCAAGCTCGGGACCCTTGACCTGTTTGCCGTCGACCTCGACGACTCTTGCGCATTGTATGGGGCAGGAGATGCAACCCTTGTTTTTTATTAGGTATTTTTCTGCAAGATATTCTCCCGAAATCTTTTCGAAGCCTTCGAATTGTCCGTATTTGAAGTTCTTTGTGGCAAGAATATGGTGCGCATTCATGCCTGTGACCAATCCTGCGGTGCCCAGTTTTGGCATTTGGCTGCCTGTCAAGGGGTGCGCTTGCAACGCTTTTGTCCACTTTTTGTTTATTGCCATGAACTTTTCTTTGTCGCGCGGCTTGTTGATAACTTTGCCTGTCGCCGTCACAGCCTTGAGATTTTTGCTGCCCATAACGGCGCCAAGACCGCCTCTGCCTGCGGCTCTTTCGTCACTGATTATGCAGGCGTATTTCACAAGATTTTCGCCGGCAGGTCCGATGACTATTTTGCCGCCCTTGCCCAGATCTTTTTGGGTGTCGCCTGTGGTTTTGCCCCAAAGCTCCTCTGCCGATAGGAATTCGACATTGTCTTCGGTGATTTTCAGTAATGTTTTTTCTTCCGCCTTGCCGAAAATGACAAGTCCGTCATAGCCTGCTTTCTTCAGGTTGATGCCGAAGGTGCCGCCGCAATTTGAGGAGCAAAGCAAGCCCGTAAGCGGAGATATCGACGATATATTGAAGCGTCCCGAAGAGGGCGCGCCAAGTCCGTTCAACGGTCCCGTAGTCACTACTATGATATTGTCGGGTGAAAGCGTATCGATAGGCGCTTTTATGTTGTCATAAAGGATTTTTGCCGCCATGATTTTGCCGCCAAGAAAGAGTTCCCTGTCTTTATCAGAAAATTCGTATTCCCCGAAGGTCTCGGTCGTCAAGTCTACTTTCAGCAATTTCCCTGCGTATCCGCCAAAATTTGTCGCCATATTCTTTCTCCTCTTTAATTATCTTTATTATATACTACCATATTTCCGCTTTATCTTCAATATGCAATTCATAAAAAACCATCGGCAGAAATAATCAATAAAAAGAGTGCAAAAAAAAAGGTTGTTATTGAAAATAATGGAAATTTGTGATAAAATAGCAGTATGAACTATTCTAGGAGGGTTTTTATTTATGGATTATGAATCAAGAGTAAAGAATTTGATTGACAGCTTCGGCGATTGGTGGCAAAAGGGGTACGAAATCCCCGAAATGACCAACAAACTCTATCCGTATACGGAGATGTTTTCCCCAATAAAAGTCAACAGATTGACCCTAAAAAACCGCTTAGTGATGGCGCCCATGGGCAATATCAGCATGTGCGACGAGACGGGACGGCCTGACGAGCGCATGCTGGCTTATTTTGAAGAGAGAGCCAAGGGCGGCGTAGGACTTATCACAACGGGACTTATTCCGGTATCCTACGGCATCGACAAGTCGCTGATAGAACTAGGTGACCTGACTTATTTCCCACGAATAGACCGCAGCCGCACGGTTTTTTCCGGCTGGCGCAACCTTTCGGCAAAATGCCATGCTCACGGCGCAAATATTTTTATTCAATTGACGCCTGGTTTGGGCAGAGTCGGCAATCCGCAATGTCTGGTCAATCAGTTTGCCTTTCCCCGCAGCGCAAGCACAAATCCGAACTGGTACATAAAAGACATTCCCTGCTTGAGGCTTAGCGACCGTTCCTGCAAAAAAATCATAAAACGCATCGGACAAGGCAGCGCCGACGCCAAGGCGTGCAACATTGACGGCGTATATCTTCACGGTCACGAAGGTTATTTGCTTGAACAGATGACCAATCCGGCATTCAACCGCCGCAAAATGGGCAGGTACGCCAATTGCATGAATTTCGGTCTGGATATGATAAGAGAGATACGCCGCAGAGTAGGCGATGATTTTCCCATTATGTACAGAATCGATTTGACGCTGGCGCTTAACGCAACTTACGGCGACAGAATGAACACACAAAAACCATTGACAAAATTCAAGAACGAAAGGACAGTGCAACAAACCCTCGAATATATGAAAGAACTTGTCCAAGCAGGCGTCGATATGTTCGACGTGGACATGGGCTGTTATGACAACTGGTGGTTGCCGCATCCTCCTGCCTCAATGCCCGCAGGATGTTATATCGAACTTGCCGACTGGGCAAAGAAATATTTTGCCGAAAACAACATCCAATCCAACAAAGGCATCCCCGTGCCGGTAGTTGCCGTCGGAAAGTTGGGTTATCCGGACATTGCCGAACAGGCGCTTCGCGACCAAAAATGCGATATGATAATGTTGGGCAGACCGCTGCTTGCAGACCCCGATTGGTGCAACAAAGCATTCGCCGGTTCCGTCAAGGACATTATTCCCTGCATCGGCTGTCAAGAAGCCTGCATAAATGAATTTGTCGAAGGCGGACATCCCCAATGCGCCGTAAATCCCAGAACGGCTTTCGAGAACGAATATTCAAGAGAAATCCCAAAAGCCGGCAAACAAAAAAGCGTCGCAATAATAGGCGCAGGACCTGCCGGCATAATAGCCGCCGGAGTGTTGCTTGAAAGAGGGCACAAAGTAGACCTATACGAAAAGAGCGGCGAAGTCGGAGGCAACATAGTTCCCGGCTGTCAACCGAAAATAAAGTTCGACATCAAAAACTATTTGGCATTCCTGAACAACAGAATAGCAAAGATGAAACAGCATCCTTCTTTTGCGTTGTTTATGAACACGGCAGCCGACGTCGAAATGCTAAAACAAAAAAATTATGACGTCATCCTGACCGCCACCGGCACAAAGGCTATCACGCCGAGAATAGAAGGAGCGACCAACAAAAACGTTTTCAGCGCCATCGATGTGCTGAATGACAACACTCTGGTAAAAGACGCAAAGAATGTTGTCGTCATCGGCGGCGGAGCCGTCGGCGCCGAAGTTGCTTATCTGCTGAAATACGAACTTGGCAAGGAAGTCAAGGTCGTCGAGATGATGAAATACATTATGAACCATGTTTGTACCGCGAACAGAGGACATCTCATTCATTATCTTGAAGAAGCAGGCGTAGAACTACTAAATTGCACAAAGGTGTTGCGCATTGAAAGCGACAAAGTTGTCGTAAGCCAAAACAAACACAAGAATGTGCCCGATCCCTACAATTCGTGGTCGCCGATACTTCCCGAAAATGTCGAGAACCCTATTGACGCATTGCGAAAAATAAAAGACAAGTGCATAGAGCGCGAACTTGATGCCGATGCCGTCGTACTTGCCATTGGCGCATGCCCCGACAACAGCTTATTCTATGAATTGACAAAACAAAACGCCGCCAAAGAAATCTATAATATAGGCGACAGCTTCAAAGGCGGATTGGTGACGGACGCCACCAGAAGCGCATACCGCAAAGCCCGCTCAATATAAAACGGCGGTTCCATGATCGGAGGTATTTATGAAATTGACTAACGAACAACAAAATATCCTTGATGGCGGACAGGGCGAAGTAAAAGCCTTGATGATGAAAACTCTCGTTATGTTCGGAGAAATCTTCGGCGCAAAAAGAATGGTGCCCGTGACACACAAGACCGGACACCTCGTGACGAGTTTTGGCATCGGACTTTTGAAACCGCTTTATCGCACGATGGACAGAATCATTGCCGAAGGCTTGACTGCGGAGGGAGGCTTTACCGTCGACCCCCGCCCCATAGATTACTCAAATGTCAAGTGCTCGGCTCTCGAAAAACTTGTTTTCAGCAAAATTATGTATTCGAGACAAAAGGAATATGAAGAGCAACTAAAAAAAGTAGGGCTGAAGAATGACAACGCTTTCACCTGCACCTGCTATCTTGACGAAGTAGGTAACTCACCGAAAGAGGGAGATGTTCTCTCTTGGGCGGAGTCCTCCGCCGTGGTGTTTGCTAACTCTGTTTTAGGTGCGCGTTGCAACCGAAACAGCGGCATGTTCGACCTTTTCGGCGCAATCCTGGGGTATGTGCCTGAGTTCGGATTGGTCACAGATGAGGGAAGACGCGCCGACTGGATAGTGCATATTCGAACCTCGGTCAAGCCCGAGGCGCAAATTTTGGGTAGCGCAATAGGGTTGAAAGTAATGGAAGATGTGCCCTACGTCATAGGACTTGACAGATTTGTCGGAGATACTATGACAGATTCGGCAATAGGCTATTTGAAGGACTTCGGAGCGGCGACAGCCTCCAACGGAGCCGTAGGCTTATACCATATCGACAACCTGACTCCCGAAGCAAAGCGTTTGGGAAACAGCTTGGTAAAGGAAGGCGCTAAAGAATACATAATTGATGATGCAGAGCTCGAAAGAGTCTACAACGCCTACCCCATCATGTGGAAAAAGCCGCTACATCGACCGCAAATGTGCTTTATTGGCTGTCCTCACCTCACCTATACCCAACTGACAGAATGGGCAAAGAACATTTGTCAAGGTCTTCGTGACAACGGAAAAACAAGAGTTGTTATACGCACAATTCTCAGCGCAAGCCCCGATGTCGCCGAAAAATTCAAAAGGACCGACACCTATCAGCAATTCTGCGAGGCAGGGGGACATTTGACAAGCATATGTCCGCTCATGTACACCAACAATCCTCTGACGGGAAAGAGATGTATCGCCACGAACTCCAACAAGCTGCGCACCTATTCGGCTGCGCGGTACTATAAGAGCGATGAATTGCTGAATATCATCACAGGCAAGGAGGGAAAATAATATGAAAACATTTAAGGGAAGAGTTCTTGCCGGCGGCAGCTGGAAAGGTGAAGCCGTGGTTTCGCATCAAGGAGTAAACACCCTTGCCACTTTCCAAAAAAGCGCCCTCAAAAACGCTAAGGAGGTCATAGCTTCCGATCAGAACAATGCTGATATCTTCGGAAAAAACATTACAGGAAAAGCTCTTTGTTTGCCCATCACCATCGGTTCGACGACGGGTGGACTGGTCATTCAGACCATATGCGCAATGAATATCAATCCTTCGGCTTTCCTCTTTTCCGAGCATATCGACAGCCTTGCCGCCAGCGGCATTGTGCTTGCAAAGGTGTGGGAAGACAGCAATGTCATAGCCATAGACCAATTGGGTGAGGATTTCTTGCAATCCGTAAAGACAGGAGATATCCTTGAAATAACTGAAGACGGCGCTGTGACGATAATCACCGAATAATACAAAATTAAACATAAAAAAAGTCGGGCTGAATATTTCACCCGACTTTTTTGTTTTTCTTCTTTTTTTATTTCTCTTGCAAGGTAGTTCTGCTGATTATTACGTTATTATCTGCGGGAGCCGCATCATGCAATGCATCGGAAAGCAATATCCTGTATACTACGTCATCCATCAAAATATCGATATTGAGATGCTTTAGTCCGATTGCCGTATGCACCGCATCGCCCAAACCTTCTTGAGCGTTATTCAAAAATGCTTTTGCAAAATTTCCTATAAGGGTGAGATTCTTGAAGCTCATATTCTGCAAAATGGTCGGCAGCTTGTCAATAAACATTTGATAAACAAACTCTATTACTCCGCTGTCGATAACCTCAAGTTCTCCGGTCGAAAACAGCCTTTCTACGTCAATGTTGATTGTTGCAATGCCCGGAAAAAACTCGTCAAATTCATTTTTGTTGACTTCGAGTAAATAAAAGAGTGTTTTTATGCCCTGTTTGAGAATGACAAGCTCGGGTTGATTTGGGTCAAGACGCTCATCGCCGTTATTGATGGTGTAAACAAAAAATGCTGCCAATGACGACAAACTCTTATAATCTGTCTGCGGCAAAGCCTCGCCGCCGTGGTCGGTGATTATTTTATTTAATGACGAATTGCCGTATAGCGGCATGGTGAAAAGCTCTTCAACAATGCTTCCCAGCAGCTCTACAAGCGGTAACATGCTTTCGGAAGCGCCCAGCAGCTTGGTTAAGGAGGCAACCGACAATTCTTCGGTTACCTTTCCTTCAATGGCGTTATAGAAATGAGCCACAGAATAGGCGCGGAAGTCTTCTTTTATTTGGTCAAGCACCGTAGGAGAATTGAACAGGGATACATAATCCATATTTATGCTTGTGATGCGCTTTGAGGATATGCGCGCTTCATTGGGCGTAAATTTTATGATACGATATGCATTCGGCACAAACAAAAGTGAACCTGTCTCGATATCCAGCAGCGTATTTCCTGCCGGTGAAGTATACGAAACTATGTCCTGTCCATGAAGATGTCCGGTAAAGATATAGTTGCAACCGTTGTCGGCAAGCGCCGCCGCCAGCTGTTTGAAGTCATCATTGACAGAACCCATGCCCAAAATATCGCCTATCATCGACGGCATATGTCCGACAAGAGGTTTGTGCGCCATAGCCAATGGGGTTTTGCCGTCGGCTATACACTTTTCTACTTGCTTTTTTGTCCATTCAACAAGTTGCGCGTCGGTCTCTTCCTTAGGACCGTCAAGGTCGGGACTCAAATAGCTGTCATTGTCGATGGCTATTATTCTGTATTTGCTGTTTATGTCGGCGACATAAGACAAAGAACGGGTGTCCTTCTCTATGGCTTGCTTGTAGCCATAATCATGATAAATCTCTCTCAAAAGCGTTGCATCGGCTCTGACTCCATGATGCTCGGGACGTTTGAGTCCGTCATGGTTTCCGCTTATGATAAAAACCTGCTTTCCTGCGTTAAGAAGCTTTCTTAGTATCCTTTCTACGGCATATTGGGATGCTATATCACCGTCTTCGGTCAAGTCGCCCGTCACCAGCACAGTTTTTATTTTCTTGTCGGCAATCAATTCGTCGACTACACTTTTCAGAATTGCTTCCGAAAGATGAAGAAGTTTATCCGCCGTGGTATATTGCTGAAAATTCTGTTGGGTGAAGTATTCATCGCTGACGATATGCAAATCGGAAATAACCGCAATTCCGGCATCTACGCCTGCGGTTTTTTGGTAGACAATTGTTAGGCCTGTTACTGTCGACGCTACAACAGCCAATGCCAATATCAAGGACAACAATCTGCTTTTCATTCCTCTTGACCCTCCTCGAGATAGTTTATGCCTTCCACCTTATCAAGCTTTTTTTGTATGATGTTGGTTCGCTTCGTAGCCTCGTCAAGAGTGTTGTTGGCGTTATTCAGTTGTTCCTTTGCCTTTTCGAGATTCTGTATGAATTTGTTGAAATCTTTCTTAAATGCGGAGAATACCTTGAATACCTCAAGGCTGGATTTTTGGATGGCAAGCGTCTTGAAGCCCATTTGAAGGCTGTTGAGCATTGCCAAAGTATTTGTCGGTCCTGCCGGCACTATGCGGTATTTGCTTTGCAGTTCCTCGGCAAGTCCGGGAATTCTCAGCACTTCTGCATACAACCCTTCCGTGGGCAGATACATTAAAGCAAAATCGGTAGTCACCGGAGGATTTATGTATTTTTGTGAGATGCTCTTTGCTTGCACTTTTATGGCGGTGCTGAGCTCCGTCACGCTTTTTGCGTACCTTTCGAGGTCGCCGGCTTCTCCTGCATCGACAAGCCGTTGATAGTCCTCGGTCGGGAATTTCACATCAATGGGCAGATAGACTCTATCTTTGCCCTTGCCGGGCAATACGATGGCAAAATCCACCTGTTCCCTTGATTTCTCAGAAACACAAACACCTTTTTCGTATTGCTCGCGTGTCAAGGTGCTTTCCAGGAGGTTTTGGAGAGAAACTTCTGCCCAAACGCCTCGGCTCTTGACATTCGACATTACTTTCTTAAGATCGGTGACGCCGCTTGTCAGCTCGTTCATTGCTCCAAGCCCTTTTTGTACGGCTTCCAGCCGCTCGCTTATTAGTCCAAAGGATTGAGAAAGTCTTTCGTTGAGCGTTGTGGATAGTTTTTCGTCAACAACATTGCGCATTTCGGCAAGCTGTTTTGAGTTGTCCTCACGCACTTCCTTGAGATTTTGACCGATATTATATCTTATGTCGCTCAGCCCTTTCTCAAGCTCCTCTTTCATTTCTTTGATTTTTGTTTCGTTCGACAGCGACAAATTCTTTATGTTGTCAATGACTGCATCGTTTGTGGCTTTTGCGCCAAAAACCATGGCTTCGTTTGCCGCGCGAAAACTCGAAGAGAGCGTTTCTCTGGTCAGATTGTTTTCTTCTTGAATTTTTTTGGTAATTTCTTCAAAAGGTTTGGCGTTATTCAAGTTGCGGGGTTTCTTAATGAGATTAAGAAACCCTACAACCAATGAAAGGCTTATTAAAACTATAAGCGCGATTTCCATCTTATTTCTTCTTCTTGTAAACTTGCGGATTGTTGGCTATCATGACATCCATGGCTTCGGCAGCTATCGCAAGTGTCTCCTTTACGGTCTCTTCATTCATAGCTAAATTCATGAAGTGGTTGTGATGGTTTGTAAGCCAAAGACCTCTCTTGACACATTCGGCTATCCACTGTTGATGCAAATACTCTGAATCGTCATCTTTTAGTGTCAGGTAGAACATCGCAGGCTCGCCGGAGGCTTTGAGCTTTACGCCCTTTTCTTTCGCCATCTTCTCCAGACCGTCACAAAGCATTGTGCCTATCTTTTTGAAGTGGGTGCAAGCGTCATTGGCAACAAGTTTATTTATGCAGGCTATGCCGGCAGCAAAAGGCTCCGCGCTCATCCAATACGAACCTGTGTACATAATCGAGCTTGCCGCGCCGCGAAGGAATTCTTTGCCGCAAAGAGCCGATACGTTGTAGCCGTTTGCCAGCGCCTTGCAGAAGCAGATAAGATCGGCTTCAAAACCGTAATGATGGTCAGAACCTGCAAGGTTGAGACGGAAACCACAGCGTATATCGTCAATAATCAGCACTATGCCGTTGTCGGTGCAAAGCTTTCTTACTTCCTGCCAATAGCCTTTTGCGGGAAGAACGTTGTCTTGGAAGTTGCCGTGCAAATATGGTGTCGAAATAAGACCGGCTATGTCATCCTTGTTGTCGGCGATGGTCTTCTTTAGTCCTTCAAGGTCATTGAAGTTGACATAAAGGGAGTTTTTGCAGTCGTCATACAAAGTGCCGGGATGGTCTGCTTTTTGTGACCAGGGCGCAACACCGTGATAATAACCGTTTACGAAAATCATTTTTTTCTTGCCGGTATAATAACGCGCTATCATGCTTGAGAACAAGGTGACGTCACCGCCGTTTTTGCAGAAGAACGCCCAATCCTTTTTTGTGAGATTGGTCAACAGCTCTGCAAAATCAACCATTGCTTCGCCGGGGAGGGTGACACAGTTCATTTTTTCGAGCTGCGCTCTTGCCGCCGCGTCGACGTCAGGGTCATTGTAGCCCAGAACATTGGGTCCGTAGGCACACATATAGTCTATGTATTTGTTGCCGTCAACGTCCCAGAAATACGTGCCTTCGGCTCTCGAAGCGAAATTGGGGAATGCCTGAACAGGTATCATACATCCTTCCGCAGGACCGAGATGTCCGTATACGCCGCTGGGAATAACTTTTATGGCTCTCGCCATCAGCTTTTTGCTATTATCATAATTATTCAATTTCATTGTAAATCACTCCTTACGCCAAATATTTCGGAACGAGGTTCAGAATCTTGTTTAGGTTGTCAAGCATGGGGATATAACCCAGCATGGCTATTTTGCCTGAAGATATGCAGAACATAGCGTCCAACTTCCCGTCGATGACACCCTTGGCGGTCTCGATACTGTCAAAGACCATTTTTGATCTGGCATTTGGGCTCTCTTCCGCTATGTATTCGAGTTTTGTTTCTCCGTCTTTCTTTGTGACTCTTATGGTCAGGGAGCATTCCCCGGTTATTTCTACAGCAATGTCACCTTCGTCTATTCTGGCGGCGCTCATGGTGCCCAGGTCGTCTACGTTTCCTATTTGGACAAGAGCGGCTATCATGGCATTGAACGCAAGAAGCGTACTAAGGCGCAGCTCTTTGTCATCTGCAAATTCTTTTTGGCGCATCTTATTTGCCATTTCGGCAGTCAAAAGATTGAAAGCGCTCTGCTTGTTGAGCAAGAAGCCGAGTTTCAAAAATCCTTTTGAGGGAATAACCGACGAGCCTTTTCCGTCGACAAGGTCATTGAACTTTTCGTTGCTACCAAAGTTAAGCACGATATCGGTTTTTGTGCCTTCTGTATAAGGCACGGCTTTTACGGCGCCATCCTTAAAAATCAGCACTCCGTCGGGACCGTCCTTTACTCTGAATCTGACGGCTATGTTCTGCTTGGCTGCAAGCGCTCTTGCGTTGTCATCAAGAGCGGCATAAGTTTGCAATGTGCCGATAGCAGCATAGAAATTTACAAACGCTTTGGTTCTCGTAGACATAATACTCTCCTTTTTCGATTATTTTTCTAACTTATATTATACCATACATTATAATTTATTAAAATAGTGTATTTTGATTTTTATAACATTTTTTGACGGCAACATCTAAAAATTCTGTTAAAAGGTTATTGACAAAACATATACTGTAGTATATAATTTAGTAAATTAGTAAATGTGTAAAATGTAACTAATAGAAATACAAGGAGG
>CAYJBS010000022.1:0-22770 GCA_964368435.1 uncultured Christensenella sp.
CATATAGTATTGTATAATATAGTTGAGGTAAGTGTCAAGACTAAAACCTCATTTTGGGGCGGTTTAATTGCCGTAAAAGAAACTATGGCTCTTTTTATGTCATCAGCAAAATATTCAAGTATCCCACTCCCGTCATAATTGCAAGGAATATCAATCCGTAAGACATGAACATTCCCAAAAAGCGCAAAGGTCTGTTGTCAAAACTTGTATAAAGTCTCATGACAACTACGCCTGTCAGCGATGCAAGTATCGTGCCGTTTTTTGCTATGTTTGCGCCCAGCAGAACAGGCAACACGTTGTTGCTGAACTGCGAAATTATGATGACCGCAGGAGTATTCGAGATGAACTGAGTCAATCCGATAAGCAGGAAAAACTCGTTGCCGTTTATTATTTTTGATAAAAGAATCGACACACTTTCGATATTCTTCACATTGCCGCTAAAGATGAAAAATGCCGTAAATGTCACCAGAATAGAATAATTCAAACTTTTGAAAAGCGATCTGTCGACAACGAGCATGGTCACCGCCACAATGCCGAAAGTGATGAGATAATAATAATCTATTTTTAACACCACTGCCGAAACGGCAAGCGCAAGCAACACAAGATATACCGCAAGTTTTGTTTTTTTGACTTCCCTCTTTTTGTTGTCGAAGGTCGTAACCGGCTGTTTCTTTGTCAGCATGCAGCAGGCAAATAAAAATATTATGCCGAAAATAAAGCATATGTAGGCATTTTGCATAAGAAACGTAGAAGGCAAATCATAATAAGAAAAAAGATAAAGGTTCTGCGAATTGCCCATGGGCGATATGAGTCCGCCCAAATTGCAGCCTATCGAAATAAGCACAACGGTTTTTAGCGCAAGATGTTGCATGTCGCACATATTCAGCACTATCAACGCAAAAGGCACGAAGGTCAGCACCGCGACGTCATTTGTGATGAACAGCGCAAGTATTGTCGGAATAAAAACCAGTACCGTTATAAGTCCGCGCGAACTCTTTGTGAAGGGCAGAATTTTTGTTGCAATAATTCTGAAGGTGTTTATTTTTGACAGACCTTTGACTATGATCATCAATGAAAAAATCGAAGTCAGCGTTTTGAAATTTATGTAGCTTATGTATTCTTTGCTTGGCGGCACGAAAAAGCAGCTGATGATTGCGAGAATCACCGCTAAAATGAGAATCGGCTCTTTTTTTATGAATTTTAGTACCGCTTTCATCTGCCCTTCCGTCGTTGTAATAATTAATTATTATATATTATTTATGTCTGAAATGCAATATCAAACCCTGATAATTACTTTTTTTTATTCTTCGGGTGCGTCATTTTGACAAAATGACTGCGTTTTGGGATACTTAAACTTACTTTTTGTCTCCCATAAGCAATATTATCAAAATGACTTTACCGACAAAAAAAGAGGAGCTATCATACGACGGCGCCTCTTCGGGGTGTCACATAATAGTCATTCTTTGCATCAGCTGATAATGGATCTTCCTGTCATTTCTTGCGGCTGTTTTATGCCCATAATTTGAAGCAGCGTAGGCGCCGCATCTGCCAACACACCATCCTTCCGTAAGGCGCATTGCTTGTCGGTCACGACAATAAAAGGCACGGGATTTGTCGAGTGCGCCGTAAACGGCGAACCGTCCGCCTCATACATTTTGTCGGCATTGCCGTGGTCGGCTGTTATGATAGCGTTGCCGTTTTGTTCCGAAACAGCTTCCATAACCATACCCAAAGCCTTGTCGACTGTCTCGACGGCTTCCACCGCGGCGGAGAAAACTCCTGTATGTCCTACCATATCACAATTTGCAAAATTCAGTATCATGACATCGTATTTCTTGCTTCTCACCAGTTCGGCGGCTTTTTGCGCCGTCTCTAGAGCGCTCATTGAGGGCTTCATATCATAGGTTGCAACCTTCGGCGAAGCGATAAGAACTCTGTCTTCACCTTTGTTCGGCACCTCGACTCCACCGTTAAAAAAGAATGTCACATGGGCATATTTTTCTGTTTCGGCGATGCGAAGCTGACTAAGGTTGTGCGCGGCAAGCACCTCGCCCAAAGTATTGGCAAGGCTCTGCGGTTTGAAGGCTGTGGAAATATTTTTGAACGATGCGTCATACTGCGTCATTCCTGTATAAAAAGGCGCCAAATATCCGCTTTCTCTTTCAAAATTCTTGAAATCCTCTTCAATAAAGGCTCGGGAAATCTCCCTCGCTCTGTCGGGACGGAAATTAAAAAATATTACGCTGTCGCCCTTCTCTATTTTGGCTACGGCATTGCCGTCTTTTTTGACGACGGCAGGCATTACGAATTCGTCGGTGACGTTCTTTTCGTAGCTTTGGCGCACGGCGGTTTCGGCATCTTGACATTCTTCGCCGATGCCCATAGTCATCGCATCATATGCCTTCTGCACCCTTTCCCATCTGTTATCTCTGTCCATGGCATAATATCTGCCCATCACCGTGGCTATCGAACCGAAAGACTCTTTTGCCATAAAATCTTTCAGCTGTTTTATATAGTCGGCGCCGCTTTTTGGCGGTACATCTCTGCCGTCAAGGAAGCAATGAACAAAAATGTTGTCTAAGCCGACTTTTTTCGCCATCTTGATAAGTGCGAACAAATGTTCGATATGCGAATGAACTCCTCCATCCGAAAGCAGTCCGAAGGTGTGCAACTTTTTGCCGTTGTCCTTCGCATGATTTATTGCCGCAAGCAGTTCTGCGTTTTCGAAGAAATCTCCATCTTTTATGGCTTTGGTGATTCTCGTCAACTCTTGGTAGACTATTCTGCCTGCGCCGATATTCAAGTGTCCCACTTCGCTGTTGCCCATTTGACCGTCGGGAAGTCCCACTTCCATGCCGCTGGCGCCTATCTTCGTGTTGGGATACGTTGCAAAAAGCTTGTCCAGATTGGGGGTGGCAGCCTTTTTTATGGCATTGCCATAGACGCTGTCTGAAATTCCGAAACCGTCCATTATGATCAATGCGTTTATTTTTTTATCCATCTTTACCTCAAATTATATTAGAAAACAGAAGCGGCAATTCCGCTTCTGTTTTCGTTTTTTAAGTTTTCTTCTTTATGCGTTGTAGTTTACGACTTTGGAGAAATCTTCAGCTTTCAGTGAAGCGCCTCCGATAAGTCCGCCGTCAATCTGCGGCATAGCCATAAGTTCTTTGGCATTCTTTGCGTTCATGCTACCGCCGTATTGGATCCTGATGGACTGCGCGCTGGCTCTGCCATAGAGTTTGCGGACAACCTTTCTGATAATCTTTATGGTGTCGTTGGCGTCCTGAGCAGTGGCTGTCTTGCCTGTGCCTATAGCCCATACCGGCTCATATGCTATGACAATCCTTTTTAGTTCTTGCTTGGTGATATCCTTCAATCCTTCAACAGTCTGGCGAGTAACAACCTCAGCTGTCTTCTTGCCTTCTCTTTCTGCAAGCAGTTCGCCTACGCACATTATGACCTTCAAACCTGCGTTCAAAGCTGCTTTTGTTCTCAGGTTGACGGTTTGGTCAGTCTCTCCGAAATACTGTCTTCTCTCGCTGTGACCTGTCAAAACATACTTAACTTTCATTTCGACAAGCATATCTGCGCTGATTTCTCCGGTGAAGGCTCCCTTCTCTGCCCAATGCACGTTCTGCGCTCCGAGCTGGATATTTGTTCCTCTTGCTGCCTTTCTGGCGGTCTCGATGCTGGTGAACGGTACGCAAGCGACAACTTCACACTCTGCATCTTTGACTAGGGGCGCCATCTCTGCGATAAGCTTTTTTGTCGCCTCTTTGTTGTTATTCATCTTCCAGTTTCCGGCAATTATTGGTCTTTTCATCTTTCTTCTCCTTATTATTGTTTGGTATCAGGTTATTTTTTTCTTATTTGTTGTCGAGGCAAGCCACTCCGGGAAGCTCGATGCCTTCAAGGTACTCGAGAGAAGCGCCGCCGCCCGTCGAGATATGAGTCATGTTGGCTGCAAATCCCAACTGCGCAACTGCTGCCGCCGAATCTCCGCCGCCTATTATGGTGATGGCGTCACTGTTCTTTGCGAGCGCTGCGGCAATAGCTTTTGTGCCGCCTGAATAATTCTCCATTTCAAAAACGCCCATAGGTCCGTTCCATATGATGGTCTTGGCTCCGGCGATGACATCGGAAAACAATTTCATGCTCTCAGGTCCGATATCCAGTCCCTGCCATCCGTCTTCTATGTGGTCTTTGTGTTCTGTCTTGAAGTTTGCTTCATTGCTGAAGCTGTCGGCAATTATGTTGTCAACAGGCAAATACATTTTTGTGCCTTTCAGTTCGGCTTTCGCCATCAATTCTTTCGCCAACTCGACCTTGTCGTATTCACAAAGCGAACTGCCCACGCCGTAACCCTCTGCGACATAGAATGTGTACGCCATTGCGCCGCCGATGATGAGCGCGTCGACCTTGTCGATAAGGTTGTTGATAACGCCTATCTTGTCCGAAACCTTGGCTCCGCCCAGTATGGCTAAGAAAGGTCTTGCGGGATTTTCAAGCGCGCCGCCCATAATTTCAAGTTCTTTTTTTATCAAAAAGCCTGCAACCGCAACTTCGCACAATCCATATTGAGCAATGCCTGCTGTCGAAGCATGCGCTCTATGCGCCGTGCCGAAAGCGTCATTGACATATATTTCGCAATATTTGCTGAGAGCTTCGCAGAAACCCTTGTCGTTCTTCTCTTCTTCTTTGTGAAAACGAAGATTTTCAAGAAGTACGCACTCTCCTTCTTTGCAGGCAGCAACCTTGCTCTTAGCGTCGTCGCCGATGACATCGGAAGCAAAAGCTACTTTGTTGTCCAACAGTTCGTTTAGTCTGTTGGCGACGGGACGCAGGGAGTATTTCATGTTAAATTCACCCTTGGGTCTGCCGAGGTGGGAACAAAGTATAACTTTTGCGCCTTGCTCCATAAGGTACTTGATTGTGGGGAGCGCGCCGTTGATACGATTTTCGTCGGTTATTTTGCCGTCGACAATAGGAACATTGAAATCAACACGGACAAGGCACTTTTTGCCTTTTACGTTGACATCCAAAATTGTTTTTTTATTCATAAAGAGTCTCCTATGATGAATTATTAAATTTTCATAAATGATTATACCACTAAGCCGCCTTTCAAGCAATGAAATTATGGTCTTTTTTGGTATTTTAATAAAACATTTGCAGTTTTTATACTCAATATTCAAAGCTAGGCGGCGCAAAAATTGTCGAAAAGCTGTCCGCCTCGTCTGCCGTGGAAATATCTATAGGAATACAAACATCGTGCGGTTTAGGCAAAAAACCGTCACAGCTTATGCAAAAAGCGTCAGATGACGCCGAAAAAATTGTCAATGGGCAGAACACCGCATGAGCTTTGAGAGTGCGCAATAATTTTTTATTCAAAGGAGCGTCAGACATATGCACAATGAAGTCTGCGCCGTTTTCAAAAAGGCTCGACACACTGCCGCCGAAATGCGCATCGCTTGCGACGATGACTCCCGCCTTGCCGACTGTTGTCGAATATATCCGCTGTCGGCTCGAACGACTAAAATTGGTATCGGTCAAACAATCCGACACTCCGAGAATTTTGCCGCAATCAATGACCATTACCGAAAGGTATTGTTTTTCTTCCACCTCGGCAACAAAGTTGACAAACAACAGCAAATTGCGTCTTGCCGAAAGTTGCGCAAGCTTTTTGGTAATGATAGGATTTTTTAATTCTTCAGAAAGAGAGATTTTCCCGTTGAAAACAAAAAAGGCGATATCTCCGTCTTTCTCCAAGTTTTCCATTCGGTTGCAAAAATAACATTTTTTGTGCAGCATATAGCATACTATGCAGAAAACTATCGTCTTTGAAACACTTTAATAAATTCTGTTTATGTATTCCAACGCCTGCGTAAGCTCTGCTATGCTGTTTGCGGCAAAAGTTTTTTCTTTGATTATGCGAGAGTTCTTTTGACCCTTTACATAAAAAGCAATATGCTTTTTCATGTTGTTTGTGATGACTCTTTCCGAAAGATGCGACAGTAGCGATATATGCTCATATATTGTTGCTTTCAAGTCAAATTCGCACTCTTCTGCTTGAATTTCGGCAAAGATTTGAGGATGTCCCAGCGCGCCCCGCGCTATCATAACGCCGTCAACACCGCAGTATTCAATCATTCTCAGATAGCTTTGTTTGTCGGTGATATCGCCGTTGCCGATGACTGGGATTTTTACGCTGTTTTTGACTTCTTTAATTATTTCAAGGTCGGCTGTTCCGCTATAAAACATATCCCTTGTTCTGCCGTGTACGGTGATAGCCGCTCCTCCGCCGCTCTCGATAGCCTGCGCCACTTCTGCGGCGTTGCGGTCTCTGGCTGTGAAGCCTGCCCGTATCTTTGCGGTGACGGGACGCCCCGCCGATGCGCCCACGGCGGCTTTAATGATGTCGTAAACCAGATCCGGATTGTGCATCAAGGCGCTACCCTCGCCGTTTCGAACGATTTTTTGCACCGGACAGCCCATATTTATGTCGATGATATCAAAATCGGCAAGCTCCTTTGAGGCTATTGCGTACGCAATAATATCGGGTTCCTTGCCGAACAACTGAACGCCTTTTGGCTGTTCGCCGTCAGGAGAAAATAATAAATCTTTTGTATTTTCGTTTTTATAATAAAGCCCTTTTGCACTGACCATTTCGGTAAAAGTAAGCGCCGCGCCGTACCTGCGGCACAGCGTCCTGAAGCCTGCGTCGCTGTAACCTGCTATCGGCGCCAACAAAAGATTGTTTTTTAATTGTAAATTGCCTATTTTCATATTATCGGAGTTTCGAAGGTCTTGCCCTCTTGATACCACTTTTCCATCTCTTCAAGCGTGCATTCCTCGAGTTTTTTGCCTGCGGCAACGGCTTGCTCTTCTACATAATAAAATCTTTTTATAAATCTGTTTGTCGTGCCGTTCAAGGCAAGTTCGGGATCAATGTCTAGCATACGCAGAAGGTTGACAACGGAAAAAAGCAAATCTCCGCCTTCGCTCTCCTTGTGCCTTTCTGTGATGGCTTCTTGGAGTTCTCCTATCTCTTCAAAGACCTTTTTGTATGCGTCTTCCGCATCCGGAAAGTCAAAACCCGTCTTTTTTATCAATTTTTGTACCTTATAGGACTTCATTACGGAACCAAAAGTACACGGTACCGATTCAATCTTGTCACGCAGACTTTTTTGTCCTTTCTCTACCGCTTTGGCTTGCTCCCAAAACTTCAAAGCCTCTTCGCTGTTGGTAGCCTTGTTGGAACCAAATATATGCGTGTGGCGGAAAACAAGTTTTTTGCAGATAGCCGATAGCATTTCGGCGGTGGTGAATCTGCCGTCTTCCTCGGCGATTACTGCGTTGAAAAGTCCCTGCAACAGCACATCGCCCGACTCCTCGAGGATTTTTGCCTCGTCGTCAAGCTCTATGGCTTCGGCAAGTTCATACGCCTCTTCGATGGCGTTTGTTCTTATTGACATGTTTGTTTGCTTTCTGTCCCACGGACAACCGTCCTTGTCACGCAACCTTTTTATTATTTCGACAAGGTCGCCAAAGCTATAAACTTCTCTTTCCATAAATGGTCTTGGCAAAACAATTATGTAATCTCCGCTTTCGGTTATGTCGGGATTGCCGAAATACTTCTTCAGTTTGGATTTTATTTCAGCAGAGTGCGATACGCCGTAGATAATCAGCGGAATGTTGTTGTCAAAACTGTTTGCGCGCCGCGCCAAAAAATCCTTTTCTTTCATCAGCGTAAAGCTGTCAAACTTGTTCAAAAAATCATTCATTAATGACATTCTTCCTCCCAAATATTCTGTCGATGCCACGCCATAAACGGGAAAGCGGCAGCGCGTCAATTTCGGCAGAGTCGAATACTCGAAGAGCAAACAGCGACAATAGATATGCCAGCGCCGCCAACGGAGCGGCTATCCACATCACACGGCTTACTCCGACAAAGCCAAAACCAAAAATTATTACGCTCATTATAACACCGCAAACGGAGATTAGGCTAATGTTTTTTATCATTGCGGGGTTTTTGCCGATAAGATTGCGCAGCAGCGAAAGATTGATTGCCGCATATATGCCGAAGCCCGTCACCGAAGCTATTGCCGCCCCTTTTATACCGATGAGAGGCAACAACACGATATTGAGTATAATTTTTAGCGCTACGCAAACAGAAAGCGCCTTTACGGGCGAGGAGGTTTTTCCCAATGCTTGTAGCACCGATGCGGTGATTTGTCCAACAGAAAGCGCCAGCATATTCAGCGATTCGATACGCATCAACATAGCGGCGGTTTGCAGTTGTGCCGGTGCCAAAACGGGATAAAGCAGCCCCAACACCTCTTCGGCGAGAAAAAGGAAAAGGATAATAAAAGGTGCGCCGATAATCAGCGCAAGTTTTAAGCACATTGCTGTTTTTGTCGTAATCGAACTAAGGTTGCGTTGCGCCTTGCCCTCTGAAAGCAGCGGCACCACGGCGACACCCAAAGACAAACTCAACACGATAGGGAGATTTATTAAAGGCGAAACCGTACCACTCCACAAACCGTAGTCGGTGGTTGCGCCGTTTATGCCCAAACCGCTTTTCAATAAATTCACTATCAACAAACTGTCAAGAAAAAGCGACAGCGGAATGATTATTCCGCCCAACGTCAGCGGCACCGCAATCGCCGCAATTTCTTTTATGTGCCCTTTCATTTCGGGCGCGGAAATTCCGCCTGTCAACCCCTGCTTGTCCCGATACATAAAAAAAAGTAACAGCATTGTCACTAATTCCGATGCAGTGACGCCGAGCAGCGCTCCCAAAACCGCCGTTTCCAGTCCTCTTTTTATTAAAAGCCGCGCCAGAAGCAGACCTACAATGAGTTTGATTACGCTTTCGGAAATTTGGCTGATTGCCGGAGGCAACATGTTTTTGTGCCCCATAAAGAAACCGCGGAACACCGATATTACGCTGACAAAGACTATTGACGGCGCAATGACGATATACCCCGATGCCGTCATAACATTGGCTTGAAGCAGTGACAGCGGCTTTGATAAAGCAATCAAACCCAAAGTCACCGCCAACCCGAACATCGTAAGCACGATGAACGCCGAATGGAACAGCTTTGAGGTATCCTCTCCCAGCGTTCTTTTTTGACTGATAAGAATGGCGATAGCCGAAGGAATGGCGCCCGAGGACAGCGTCAAAAGCAACGCAAACACCGGAAACACCAGTTGATATACTCCCATGCCCTCGGCTCCGAGAATGTTTGTCAAGGGTATGCGGTAGCAGGCGCCGATTATTTTTGCTATTATTGTCGAGCCTGCCAACAACGACGCGCTTCTTATTAAGGCTTTTTCACTCAAAACTGCTTTGCAAGGAACTCGGCGGCAACCTCGGCAATTTGCCGCGCGCATTCTCCGATACCTTTTTGTGAAATGATGATGACGCCGCCAATTATGTCGCCCTTGAAAATTATCGGAGCAACCGCCATATCCTTAGAGTTATCTTTCTCTTCTGTCACGTCAATAATGTCGGCTCCCGAAAGATAGACACTCTTGCGGCTTTGAAGAAGGTTTTCCAACTCGGGGGAAATCTGTTTAGACAAATATTGACCTTTATCTGAAGCGCATGCCACAATATTGTCATTGTCGCAAATAAGCGTGTTGCTGCCAATGACCTTCGATATACTGTCGGCATATTCCTCTTCAAATTCCTTCAGGGCTTTTATTGCAGAATATTTTTTCAACACAATATGAGCATTGTTATATACGCTGACCTCCATCTCTTCCCCTTCCTTTATGCGCAAGGTTCTTCTCATTTCCTTGGGAATGACCACTCTGCCCAGTTCATCTACTCTGCGTACTATCCCGGTTGTTTCTTCCATATAAACTCCTCCGCTTTAATTGTAGAGTGTGATAAATGCCAGAGAATAATACATCTTTATAAGTAGTTTTGAAGGGGATTTTTATGTCACCGTGAGCATCAGCCGTAGCATCTCCTCCGCATAATACCCCCTCCGATTTAATATACATTCATTATGAGCGCTTATAAAAGAATAGTCGGACTTGCTGTGGGTATGTGTGTAGTACTTGCTTTCAGTATGGCGAACGATATACTAATGCGGCATTACTCCGCGATTATTACGCCGCAAAATTATTCTCTTACCGCCTATGCCACACTGGGCTTTGCCGAAAACTGCATCATGGCTCTATTGATAGGCGAAAGTCTTCTGAAAAAAAATTACAAACAGTATCTTCCGCTTTGGGTTTGTTTGTTCTGTTTGGATTTGATGTCTACGATCTTTATGCTGACAATAAAGAGCCGTTATTTGTGTTTTGCAACGAGTTTTATTTGTGTCGCCGCCGTTTTGCACCTGCTGTTTCTGTACATAAAAAATACCAGATACCTCGGGTTTTTGATGTTGCCCGTGGTCATCTGGTATATTTATTTGTTTCTAAACTATTATGCCGCTGTGCTGTCGTTCTAGTCCAAAGTCAAAATGCTCTTCGATGGGCATTTCTCGACACATTTTCGACAATTTGTGCATTTTTCATAATCAAACACAGGCAAACCGTCTGTCATTGTTATGGCGCCGAATTCGCAAACCTTTGCGCACAGTCCGCAACCGATACAACCTACCGAGCATATGCTTCTGACTTCCTTGCCCTTGTCGTGGTTGCTGCAAGCGATATATACTTTTGCTTTTGCCGAAATCCTTTTCATGAGTTTTTTCGGGCAAGCCAAAATACAAGTGCCGCACTGCACACATTTGTTTTGGGTGACGACGGCAACGCCGTTTCCGGGTATATCTATGGCGTGATATGGACAGGCGTCGACGCACTTTCCGGCGCCGATACAGCCTGTGGGACAAGCCTTTCTGCCGCCTGCGAGCAGTTCGATACTGGCGCAGTCGCCATAGCCTTGATAATCATATTTGTCAAGGCATCTTGCGCCTCCGTTGCAGGTACAAACAACAATAGTCGCTTCGGTTTCGCACAATTCGCAACCTATCAATGCTGTTATTTTCTTTTTGTTGTCACCGGATGTTGCCGAGCAGTCGGACAATTTTGCCTTGCCTTCGACAAGCGCTTTTGCGAATGCCGCACAACCGGCTTGTCCACATGCGCCACAGTTGGCGCCGGCAAGCAAATCATTGACTTTTTCTTCTCTTTCGTCTCTGACCACGGCAAGTTTTTGACCTGCTATCGCCAGCATCACGGCAAAAATCGCCGCCATAACACCTAATACAAGTACCGGTAAAACTATTTGCATTTTTTTCTCCTTCTTCCGTTAAAAAGTCATGCCGGAAAACGCTGCAAAAGCCAAGCTCATTATGCCTGCGCAAATAAGCGTAATCGGGAAACCTCTGAATGGTACGGGTATATAAGACCGTTCAAGTTTTTCTCTTATTCCCGCAAGCAGCAGTATCGCCAAGGTGAAGCCTACGCCCGATGCCGCTCCGTTTACGAAACTGATCAGCAGATTCATTTGTTCGAAGGTCGTCACGTTCATAATGGCGACGCCAAGCACCGCGCAATTGGTCGTAATCAAGGGAAGATAAACTCCCAGCGCGCTATAAAGGGCGGGAGTAAACTTCTTCAACACCATTTCGACAAGCTGCACAAGCGCCGCTATAACAAGTATGAATACTATGGTTTGAAGATAAACAACATCAAATCTTACGAGCAGCAGATTTACGGCATAAGTAATGACAGAAGCTATGCCCATAACGAATATTACGGCAAAGCCCATGCCGAGCGCCGTATCGGTCTTTTTGCTGACACCGAGGAAAGGACAAATTCCGAGGAACTGGCTCAAAATAAAGTTGTTAATAAAAATTGCGTTTATTATCAGTATTATGTAAAACATTATTTAGCCTCCTGATTGCGGCGGCTCTTTCTGCTCTCAATCTTTCCGACAATGACATTGAATGCCACCATAAGAAAACCGAAAATAAAGAAACCACCTGCCGGCAGAATGAACACCGTCATGGCGGCACTGCTCAAAACAGGTATTGTCAGCGTCGTATTGCCGAATGTTACAGCGCCTGCTCCCAAAAGCTCTCTCACAAGTCCCATCAAAGTAAGCGCAAGAGTGAAGCCTAGTCCTATGCCGATACCGTCAAAGAGTGAGGGTAATACGGGATTGCTGTTTGCAAAGGATTCTGCTCTTGCAAGTATGATGCAGTTGACGACAATCAAAGGTATAAAAAGCCCCAAAGATTCGTTTAGTGACGGCAAATAAGCCTTCAAAAACATTTGAACGACGGTAACAAAAGTCGCAATGACCAGTACATATGCCGGAATTCTGACCTTGTCGGGAATTATGTTGCGAAGCAGCGAAATAAGCATATTCGAGCAGATAAGCACGAATGTTGTCGCCAGTCCCATGCTCAAACCGTTCATTGCGCTGGTTGTGACGGCAAGCGTCGGGCATGTGCCCAAAACCAGTCTAAATGTCGGATTGTTTTTTATTACGCCGTTTTTTAATATGTCGAGATTCTTATTCATTTTCGCCCTCCATATGTTCATAGAATGCCAAAGCAGCTTTTACGGCATATTTTACGCCGTTCGAGGTCTTTGTGGCGCCGCTGACTGCCTCTACTTCGGTGGCGGAAGGCGTCGCCGAGCTGTGGCTGTCTGCATCCGTTTCGTCATCTTTTTGCAGTCCCCACTCAAGGGTTATGCCCTCTGTCGATTTTGTCACCTCTTCGTCACCTGCAAAAGAAGCATAGCTTGAACCTACATAGTTTTTCAGATAACTTTCGGTAAGCGCTTTTGAGCCAAGACCCGGAGTCTCGCTGTTGCCCTCGCCGTTTACGGAAAGCACCTTGCCGCTCTTTATGATGATTATGAGTTGCAAGCCGTTGCCACTATAGGCTTTGTTTGATTTTGATTTGATAATGTACGCTCTATCCTCTGCAACAAAGGCATTGAGGATTTCGGTATCTTTCAGGTTCTCATATGCCGAAATATCGAGAATGTCTTTTATCGGTGAGGTGTAAAGCTCTCCGATTTGCGCTTTCAGCGCCTCGGTTTCGTCAACCGCCGTAACCTTGTTCATTACGCCGAGCAACAGTCCCGCAACAACTGCGATGGCTGTCAGCACTATTATGATGGTGACAATTTCTTTGCCTGTTTTTATGCTCTTCATTATGCCGCCTCCTTCTTAGTCAACGGTTTTTTGCGCGCTGTGCCGAAAACTCTCGGAGTGATATACTTGTCAAGTAGCGGTGTCACAAGGTTCATCAACAATATTGCAAAAGAAACACCCTCGGGATAGCCGCCGAACCGTCTTATAATCATCGTCAACGCGCCGCATCCCACAGCAAATATGATTACACCAAGCTTCGAATTGGGGCTTGTGGAATAATCAGTCGCCATAAAGAAGGCTCCCAACATCAATCCGCCACCGAGTATCGACGGCAATATATACATATAGCCTTTGTCATATAAGAACAAGCTGAAAAGCGATGCGGTGACAATATATATAACAGGAATCTTCCAATCAATTATTTTCATTGCAATAAGATAAATTCCGCCCAAGAGTAGCGCCGCCGCGCTTACTTCGCCGATACAGCCGCCCGTATAGCCAAGAAACATATTGAGTATGGGCAGTGTTCCCGAACCGGTGACCAAACTGCCCTTGACAAGCGCAAGCGGTGTGGCGGCGGTGACTGCGTCTACCGTGCCAAACATCTGAGGCACATACGAAAAGAAAGCGCCGAAGCCTTGCGAATAGTCAAGCGGTTTGACAAAGGTCGTCATCGCTCCTGTCCAAGCAAGCATACAGAAGATTCTGCCCGTCAAGGCAGGGTTGGCAAAATTTTTGCCCAGACCGCCAAACAGCATTTTTACTACCATTATGGAGAAAAATCCGCCAATAACAGGTATGTATATCGGTATTGTCGGGGGAAGATTGAGCCCCAACAGCAAACCGGTAACTACTGCGGAAAGGTCGCTAAGCGTCTGAGGCTTTTTTAATGCTTTGTTGAAAAGAAACTCCGCCAGCATACACGAGCCAACGGATAGAGCAAGCACAATGAGGCTTGTTACGCCAAAAATAACTATGCCGGCAAGCGCTGTCGGTATAAGCGCAATGATGACATGAAGCATAATTTTATCCGTAGTCATTTTGCTGCCGATATGCGGAGAGGCAGATACCAAAAGTTTATTCATATTATTTCTTCCGCTCCTTCAATAATTTTTTTCCTAGGCGCATGGAATGCACAAGAGGTATCCTTGCAGGACAGACATATGCGCAGCAACCGCACTCAATACACGAGGTAACATCGTATTTTTCGATGAGGTCAAGATTGTTGTTCTGCACATAAGCGTCAAGAAACATCGGCATAAGATTCATCGGACACGCCTTGTGGCATCTTGCGCAGTTTATGCAAGACTTTCCTGTGGAATGGCTTATTTCTTCTTCCGTCATCAAGAGCAAACACGAAGTAGCCTTGACTACCACGGCGTTCAAGTTGGCTTGCGGCACGCCCATCATGGGTCCGCCGCTGATTGCTTTGCGATATTCGTTGGTGCCGAGTCTTTGCGCTATTTCTTCGAAAGGCATGCCTGTACGAACATAGAGGTTCTTCGGGTTTTGGATGCCGCCGCCGCATACCGTCATATATCTTCGGTAGCTGCTCTTGCCGAGCTTTACGGCTTCATATGTAGCCAGCGCTGTCGCCACGTTGTCGACGACACAGCCGACATCGGCAGGCAAACCGCCCTTCGGTACCTCAAGTCCCGCCAAAGCAAATATAAGCTGTTTCTCGCCGCCTTGCGGATATTTGGTTTTTAGCGATACCACTTGCACATCTCCTGCATGCTTTCTCATAAGTTCTATGGCATCGGGTTTGTTGTCCTCTATTCCAATAATAAGCTGCTCTGCATTCAAAGCCTTCTGCATAAGTTTTGCGCCCTCTATTATTTCGGCAGGACGCTCCAACATAAGACGGTAGTCCGCCGTAATGTACGGTTCGCACTCTGCGCCGTTTATGATGAGGGTTTTTATGGCGTTCTTCGGGCTCAATTTCACGTGCGTGGGAAAAGCCGCGCCGCCCATACCGACTATGCCTGCTTCCTTGATTCGCAGAGCAATGTCCTTGGCTGTGGATTCTTCGAGGATAGGCAAATTCTCTTCTTCATAATGACCATCGTTTTTTATGATGATATGTCTGATTTTGTTGCCTAGTACACATTCGCGGAAAGCAAAGCCTTCGACCTCGCCGCTTACGCTGCTGAAGATGTTTGCCGACACAAAGCCGTTGGAAACAGCTATCAAAGTGCCTGCCTTGACCTTGTCGCCCTTGTTTACCGTCGGGGTACAAGGCGCTCCTATATGCTGGCTGACGGGTATATAGACCCTATCGCCCGGCTCCATAATTTCAAAAGCAAATCCCGCTGTCTGCTTCTTAGCGTCGGGATGAATGCCTTTTTTAAAAGTAGCTTTCAAGATAAAATCTCCTTTTTTCATAATCGTACTAATTATAGAACTACGCGTCTGCAAAGTAAACCGAAAATACAACGCTCTTTCTTATTTCATACCTATATTGACTATTTTTATTTCGTTGACAAAAGAAAAGCTCAACACATCGCTTTCGCCGTTTGCGTTTATGCCGTTGTCGGTATATTTCATAGCGCCTATGCCGACTGCTGTCTTGGCGGCGGTTATGCCGTCTACCTTTATTTTCAGGTTTTTGCCAACGGGATTGTCTATCAAAGAAAACTGGTAATAGCCTCCACGGTTGGTATAAGCAGTACCGAGGAGCTGATTACCATTATATAGTTCGACCTTGACTCCCTCACGACGATTCAAAAAGCTGTCGTCACAAAGTCCGTTGTCGTTTTCGTCAAAGAAGGCATAGCCTGCGATTCTGGCGTTTTCGAGCTTTGTCGAATATATAACGTCGTCTGCCGCATCTTCGGTATAGTTTGTTTGCATAGCATACTCCGCTCCCAGCTGCGCCATAACAAAAGCCGTAGGCGTCGAGGGCGCTCCGGCATAGTTTGCGCTGACCGTCTCATCGAAATAATCGTACTGAACGGCGTCATTTGTCCAATCTATGGCGACTTGGTGTTTCGGCGAAACAACCTCGAAGGCATTTCCCGGAATATATGTGCTGTCAACATCAATAAAAATGCTGTTCTCTGCAAGTTCCTTTTGGTGGGCTCTGTTTACTAAGATATGAGCAAAACCTGTTCTGATATATTCTACAGGCACTCCAATCGAGGCATATTCTTTCAAGACCTCAATAACCAGTCCTGCGCTGCCCTCTTTTCCGGTGGTTCTGTCCAACCAGTCTATCTGCACATCGTTGGGTTCGGAAGAAAGAAACGGGTCAAGCATGGTGACTCTGTTTAACATATATCTGGGATTGAGCGTACCGCAGTCAAGAACTGTTTTCATGTAACTTGAGATAGCCATAACCAGCTGTCCGCCCATGGAGTGTCCCATAAGTCTTATTTCAGGGCTTTTTATGTCGTATTTTATCATAAAATCATTGTAATATGCCGTAAAAAGCTCTGCTAGGCTATAATTGGGAATGTTGACAGTTTCCGCTGTCTTGTCTCCGTTTTCGTCCTCATAAAAGAACTTCATAGCTTTTGAGCTTCTGCCCGACCACTCTTTCATCTCTATTGAGAAGGGGTCTAAATCGTCGGCAAACTGCGACCAACGGAAGACAAAACAGTTGTAACCTTTTGCCTGCCAATATTCCCTGTCTCTAAATCCGTAACGAAGAGAATAGCCGTTTCCGGAATGCATACCATGAGTGGTGATTACCATCGGCTTGGTGGGATCGATGTCTAAATCGTCTTCAAGCACGCTTCTGACGGTATTTCCTTCATAATAAAAAAGTCCGAAATTCATAGTTTTCATTGCGTCATGCAAATTCATTTCGCTGACTTTGGGTATAGTAACAATTCTTGTGGTGGGTTGCTTTTCAAAGCCTAGAAAAGCTGCGGTAGTCGCAAGCGCAATAACAACAAATAAGATGACGGGTAAGATAAGTTTTTTCATATGACAACTCCCTGCGTAGATTTTTGTAGACGGTTCATTATGGAATGTTCCAAGTTTTTATCGGAGAAACTCTCGATAATAATGTAATCATACTGTTTTTCGGCGTCTCGCAGCAGCTTATAGATATTGCGCGCAATGTCTTGCGCATTGTCGCCTGCCGAGATGAAAGCTGCCGAACTGTCGGAAATATATCCCTTCCGACCGATTATGACGGCATTCCTGCCCTGCTCTTCAAGCTTCTTGTAGGCTGATAAGGCAGAGTCTGCGTTTTTTGCCAGCGCGCATTCGACTGTCGGCGCATAGTGCTTGTATTTCATGCCCGGAGCCGTAGCAACCTTCAACTCTCCTTTGTGGTTCATGACAATAGGCAACACTTCCAGCAACATTTCTTGCGTAATGGCGCCGGGACGCAAAATCGTTGGAATATCCCCCGACATATCCAGCACCGTAGATTCTATGCCGACTTCACATTGTCCGCCGTCAATAATAAGTGGTATTCTGCCGTTCATATCTTCAAGTACATGCGCCGCCGTTGTGGGGCTTATTCTCGATGAAATGTTCGCCGAAGGAGCGGCTATCGGCACACCTGAAAGACTGATTAGCTTGCGCGCAAGCTCATGTTTGGGTATCCTTACTCCAACCGTAAGAAGCCCTGCGGTGACCGTATCGGGAATTACTGCTTTTTTCTTCAGCACTATGGTAAGCGGACCGGGAGAAAATGTATCAAACAATCTCAATGCTTGCTCTGTAACATACGCAACTTGTTCAGCTTGACTGCTGTGGCTTATGTGCACAATCAACGGATTGTCCTGCGGACGACCCTTAGCTTCAAAAATGCTTTTGATAGCGGCAGAGTTTGTGGCGTCGCCGCCCAGTCCGTAAACCGTTTCTGTCGGGAAAGCCACTATGCCGCCCTTCTTGAGTATATCGGCTGCCTGCGCCAATCCTTCTTCTCCTAATATTTTTGTTTCCATCTCTCTCCGTTTCTTAATGCTTCAGTGAAAAGACATATCCTCGGTTGTTTTTTTCTGCGGCAACAACGCTTTTTTGGAAAAGCCCGTCCACAAGAAAAGTTTCCAGTACGTCGATAGTCTCATATTCGTTGGCGAGTAGCGTCTTGCCGTCATAGGACTTCAAGCCGACTTTGCCGCCGCTTTTTGTGATATATACGCCGTTACGAACCGCCAGTACATCGTCCAGCAAGGTTTCGTCACCGTTTTTGTCGATACGGTAATAGCGGTATTCGTCGTTTACTTTGTTCATGCCTATGGCATATTCGCCATAAAACATTGACAACTCCAAATACTTGAAATGGGTGATTTGTCTGCCCTCGGAATTGAAGGCGCCATAATACATTTGAGTGTTTTCTTGGCGCAGGTTGTATTCTGCGGCAATCAAAATGCCGTTGTTGTAGGATATGTTTATGTAGCCGTATTCTCCGTAGGTGTATTCCTTGAAGACAGACACTTTGTTGTTTTTGTCGATAATCTGCGCATTGCCGCGAGCAATTTCATAATCAGGATCGGCGATTTGCACTCCGCCGCCGTCTATCATGAGTAGCGGCATAAATATGTTTTCTTTCGGGTGGAACATATTGCCGTTTGCGTCCATCATCAAGAATGATACAGCATATCTTTCAGGTTCATTGGCATAGGGAAAGTAATAATAATAAACAATACTCATGCCGTCCTTGGGCAGAACGCCTACCGGCATGGATGGAGGATAATATACGAATTTGTCATTTACGCCCTTCTCCGCCTGATTGTTCAAATAATCGGCAATATCTCTTGTGCTGTCGGCATTGTATTTGTTGGCGACCATATCCGGCACCAACTTATCGTTTGACAACATCAGTTTGCTTTGGGCATTGTATCTGTCGGAACGCATCAGCAAATAGTTTGTGCTTGTTTCGCCTGTTTGGGCGTCGAACCTGTCTACCAGTATCAATTTGCCTTGTATTCCTGCCAAATCCTCGGGCTTGAAGTCATCCTTCTTCGCCTCGATATAGCCCTGCCGCAAAAACCAGTTGTTGCCCAGATAAGATACCATTGTTGTCATAATCGTTTCAAGAGAGTCGTCGACATCCTCGGGGAAAGGCTTGTATGTGTCAGTCGGTACTAAATATCCTTGACCGTCGGCAAGGTCTTTTTTGTAGAAATCGGCTCTGTTCGAGGTATACGATACGAGATTGTCGTCAAACAGCGAAAAATTGTAGCTTATGTCTGCGCGCACACGAAAAGCCTCGAGCAGTTTATGCGTGCTTTTGTAGTCATAAAAAGTCACGGTTGTGCCATCAATTTTTACGTTGTCTTTGTCGTTCAATACGGCAATATAGTCTTCGCCGACAAAACGCATTTGCCAAAACTCGGCGCCTGCATAATCGGTTTTGAAGTCGGTTCTGTCGCCAACATTGTCTCCGCGGAATTTTATGACGCCTATTTTGTACTCAATGTCTTCAAAGGTGGTATCGATGCCGTCGGGAAAAGACGGTTTCGAAACTATGGCATAATCGCCTTTTATGGCAACAATGTTGCTGTACGTCGGCGGCACAAGTTCTTTCGTCGTAGATGCAAAGCCGAAAAGATATATCTCTTCGGTAAGTTCCTCCGCATCCTTGTCATAGTCGGGCAGATGTTCCTTGTATTCGTCAATAAGGTTTTGGCGAGTGATAATAACATCATTGCGAATGTCATAGCTTGCGACATAAACTCCCGATCTCAATGCCAGCGTCTGCTCGGCGCTCTGAAAGACTTTTGTGGAAGGAAAAGTGTTAAAATAATTTATGAACGCCGTGACGGGGTCCTTGGCTGTATAATGGGACAACACGACAAAACTCGTCAGCAAAATCAAGATAAGCGCTATCCTCAGCGCTTTCAAAAGTGCAGTCTTGTTTATTTTGATTTTGTTTGTCACGGGCGTTTTTTGCATAATGTAATAATAGCAAATTAAAAAATTTTAGTCAATGTTATATATAATATAAACAGACAAAAAAGTATAAAACCAATGTTGACTTTGTACAAGGATGAGTATATAATTTAAGAAAAAACGGAGGTACCGATTTTGGAAATCAATAAAGAATCACAAAAAAATGCTACGGATTATTCGATGAACGCCATAAAATACATATGTTCATCCCTTCCCCCCAGAGAATCCGGCAGTGACGGAGAACGTCAGGCGCAAGAATATTTGAAAGACGAAATAGCCGCCAACGACTGGGCAGACAGCGTCGTTATCGAAGAATTCCCCGTCGCCTCGAAAGCCTTCATGGCATTCAGCAAAATTATACCTGCGCTTTTGGTTGTCGGCTTACTGTTCTATGCGCTGAAGGTCGTTTGGGCGCCGCTGGTGATGTGCGTCATTTCGCTCATCATATTTATTGCGGAATTCGGACTCTACAAACAGTTTCTTGACCCTTTTTATAAATCGACGACTTCCTCAAACCTTATTGCCGTCAAAAATCCGCAAAAACCCGCCGCAAAAAGAATAATTTTTTCAGGTCACTCCGATGCGGCATATGAATGGACGATATTCAACAAGTTCGGCAAAGGAATTTTTATCGGCGGATTGGTGCTTGCCATAGTCGGAATACTCATGACTTTGGCGCTCAGTATTGTCAGCATTTTTACAAGTTTCAAGTTGTGGATGCTTATCATAATGTTATGTTTCCTTCCCGGTTATATTGCTTTGTTCTTCTTTTCAAACTACAAAAAAGTAGTGCCGGGCGCCAACGACAATCTTACAGGCTCGCTTGCCGCTGTTTCCGTACTGAAATACCTTAAGGAAGCAGGCATCGAGTACGAGGACACCGAAGTTATGGCGCTTATAACAGGTTCGGAAGAGGCAGGACTGCGTGGCGCAAAAGCCTTTGCGGCGGCGCACAAAAAAGAATGCCATGACATTCCCACAACCTTTATCGGTTTGGAGACCTTCCGAGACCTCGAACATATGACAAATTATGTCCGCGACCTCAGCGGCACGGTGAAGCACCACCCCGAAGCCATCGCGCTCATCGATAAAGCGGCAGAGATTGTCTTTGGCAAGCCGTTGCCCCACGGTTCGGTTTTTCTCGGCGCTTCGGATTCCGCAGCCATCACGCAAGCAGGCATAAAAGCAGGCGCCATTGCCGCAATGGATCCCGGTCCTGCTCTATATTATCACACAAGAAAGGACAACTCAGACAACCTCTCCCCCGAATGTTTCGAGAAAGGTTTGGAACTGACGCTGACAATCCTAGATTTGTACGCAAAGATATAATCAAGTTCTTAATTCTTTAGCAATCTTTTTTCTGACATATACGAACATAACAACGGCGCTGAACAGCGACGACAAAGGGATAGCATAGCCTATCCCTTTTATTCCCAGTCCTAAAATTTTTCCAAACAACAGCGCCGACGGAACTCTCAACAACAGTGATGAAATGGAGTTTACCCACATGCTCACCTTGGTTTTTCCCAAACCGTCGGTCAATCCGTACTGACTGACGGAGAACGGCAACAAAACATAATCAATGGCGAATGACCTGACATATTGTACACCAAAATCAAGCGTTTGGGTATCAGGTTTGAAGATTTTCAGCATAGGAGCCGCAAAGAAGAAAGTTGCCGCAGTAAAAAATATTCCGAATATTATGCCGATTATCAGCCCTGTGTTGCGTGTTTTTTTTATGCGCAATTTGTCGCCTGCTCCGTTGTTTTGACCGACCATAGCGGCTATGCTGGCATTCAGCGAACGCGAAGGCAGTACTGCAAAGGAATTTATTTTGAAAGCCATACTGCCGGCGGCAAGCGCGGCAACAGGCTCTTGCGACGAAATGTTAATAATATATGTCAATGCTACGAAAGACAAGGAAGCTACAGTATTTTGAATTGAAGTCGGAATGCCCAACTTGAAAAGCCTTTTCAGCTTATCTTTGTGCATCTTTAAGCAAAATTTCTCCAGACCTGCCTTTTTGCTTTTTTTAACAAGATATATTCCGCTGATCAGCGCGCTTACAAGATGCGATATGACGGTAGCTATCGCCACGCCTGCCGCTCCCATATGAAGTACCGCCACAGCCAAAATATCCAGACCGATATTCAGCGCCGCCGCCACAGATATAAATATAAGCGGTCGGATAGAGTCGCCCATCCCTCGCAATACGGCGCCAATGCCGTTATAAACGAAAATAAAGACCAATCCGCTCATAGTATAGAACAAATAGTCTCTCGCCTCTTTGAATGCCGCTTCGGGAGTCCGCATAAGCTCTACAATAGGCTTAGACAAAAAAAGCATAAGCGCAGTTAACGCCGCGCCGCAAATGATAAGAAAAGTCAAAATGGTATTTATCGACTTGCTGACTTCGGAATACTCCTTGGCGCCGAAATACTGACTAATCATAATGCTGCCGCCTGAACTCAAACCTACGACAGCGTTGATAATCAAATAGTTGACTTGACTTGTTATGCCTACGCCGGCAACTATGCCCGTTCGGTCGGAAAAGATGGAAACTACCAAAAGATCTGTCAAATTGATAAAAGCCTGTATGACCGTCGACACCAACAACGGCATACTAAAGGCAATGAGTTTTTTTGTCACGCTTCCCTTTGTCAAATCCTGCATAGCTTTCTTAGTATGAATAATAATCAAAATACCATAACAAGCCGCCATAATAACATATCAAACGCTTGCTTTGAACAAAAGTTCTGTGCTATAATCAAACTACTAAAAATCCGGCCCCATGGTCAAGCGGTTAAGACTCCGCCCTCTCACGGCGGCTACAGGAGTTC
>CAYJBS010000023.1:0-22691 GCA_964368435.1 uncultured Christensenella sp.
GGAAAAGACATATGCCGCTCCTTTGTCGCCGAAAAGCGGATTGTTTATGTCGCACATAGTCACAAGTTTGACGCTTGCCAATCTTTTGTCCAAATCATTCTTATCGATGCGGCTGATTTGGCTCAGAGTGCCGCTGACCGGAATAAAAGGCTCGCCGCTTGCATCAAAAAACTTGACGCCCAACGCCGCCGCCATGCCGCAGCCCCCGTCTGTTGTCAAACTGCCCCCTAAGCCGACTATTATCTTTTTTACGCCAAGATCCAGCGCATATTCGATAAGCTGTCCCACGCCATAGGTGGTTGTCAATTCTATGTTATGATTCTTCCGACGCAAGGTTATGCCGGCAGCAGCTGCCATTTCGACAACAGCCGTCTTGCCGTCATCAATCAGGCCGATAAAAGAATCTATATCGTTGAAATAAGGGTCGGCAGCAGCGCAAACGCTAATCTCTCCGCCGCACGCCTGAACAAAAGCTTCGACAGTGCCTTCGCCGCCGTCAGCAACGGGTATTGAAAGAATCTCCGCATTCGGGAAACGTTTTTCTATCGCTTTTGTCATTATTTCGCACACCGTCGAGCCGGACATTGTGCCTTTGAAAGAATCGGGAATAAGTATAATTTTTTTCATATTTCTCCTCCATAAAGCTTATTATATATCATAAAAATTGCTTTGTCTAGATAACATAAAGTGCAGCCGTTACATATAATAATGATATTGTTATCGAGGTGAAGAATGGAAATAAATCCGTTAAGAGTAGATTTGCCCTATCCGTCGCTGGACAATCTGCAAAATGACTTGAATGCGGCAAGAATTATTGCCCCGGCATATTCGGGCATCTACATAAGCGAGTGCAATGCCGTGTTTCAATATACCTACCATCATTTGTATTTTGACGAGCTGTCAATGGCTGATTTTGCCTATTCACTGGAGAGCATTTCGATTACGGAGATGATACATTTCGAAATTCTCGGTAAGATGCTGTTGAAACTCGGTGTTGATCCAATCTTTTCAATCAATCCGCCCGGAAGGAATTTTTACAACACGTCACAAATAGCCTATTCAAAAGTTCCGATAAAGATGATTATGGACGACATAAGCGCCGAAATGGCGGCAATAAACGATTATCAATTAATGATAAAACGTTTGAAGAATGAACAGGTGTCGGCGGTGCTTCAACGAATTGTCATGGACGAAATGCTGCATCTTGAGGAGTTCAAAAGGCTGATGAATAAACTTAACGGCGCATAAAAGGGACTAAATGTCACTCCACATAATAGAAAGCGGATGAGATACCTCGACTTCGCTCGGTATGACATTATGCGCGCGGTTAATTGACAAATTTTTCGTGTTATGGTACTATATTTTATATATGTACACGGAAATCTATCAAAATCTTAAATACATAATAGCCGGTGAGTGGTGCTTGTTGCTGCTTGCTTTTGGTCTGCTCATATTTCGCAAGCAGGTGTTTGAAGGTTTTGACGTGGGCTTACACCTTGTTGGGCATTTGTTGGCGTCAGTGACGGCGATAGCCGCTTTCATCGGCGAGGCTTTGCTTGTTTTGGGTGGCAACTTGGGGACGCACGGCAGCTTGTATTTGCTGAACTTTTATGCCGAACACTTTGAACCATGGTTGCTCTTCATGCTTTTATATAACATTGTTTGCTTTATATTTGAAAGGATATTTTTCATAATAAACAGTGATTATTCCTTCGGCAGAAGATTTTTATTAGGCGCGCGCATAGTCATATTCCCTCACGAGAGCAAGAATTTGATATCGCCCAAACAAAGAATCGTACTTATACAATAAACCCATTTATATCTATTATATTACTTTTTTCATTGTGCTTAAGGGGTGCAATTTTTGCACATAAAAAATTTTAGGAGACAAAAACAAAATGTTAACGATAAAAAATTTACGAAAAAAATATGCCAATAGCAACACTTATTCTGTTGATGATATCAATATAGAGTTGCGTCCGGGCGAAATATTCGGATTCCTGGGAAAGAACGGCGCCGGAAAGTCTACGACCATAAAGTGCCTTACGGGCATCCTTCCTTTTGATGAGGGCAGTATCTCCATATGCGGATACGACATAAAGAACGAACCCATAAAAGCCAAGATGAACATGGGCTATGTTCCCGACAATCATTCGGTTATCGAGAAGCTGACGGGCAGAGAATATATCAATTATGTCGCCGACTTGTACAAAGTGGGAGACGAAAGGAAAGAGCGTTTTTCACACTTCCTTGAACTGTTCAACCTTATGGATGCTGTCGACAAGCAAATAAAATCCTATTCCCACGGTATGAAACAAAAGATTTGCATCATCGCCGCGCTGATACATAACCCAAGATTATGGGTGCTTGATGAGCCGATGATGGGACTTGATCCGCAGTCGATGTCGGATATCATAAACTATATGCTCGAACACTGCGCACAAGGCAATACGGTGTTCTTCTCCTCGCACAATCTTGATTTGGTAAAAAAGCTTTGCCATCGCGCCGCCATAATAAACAATGGACAAATAGTCGAGGAGTTGGAACTTTTCAACAACAAAGAAAATCAAGATAAGCTGGAAGATATATATTTTGCTGCCACCGGTATAGACAAAAAACGCATCAGCGAGATGGCTATGACCGGAGACGGAGGCAAGAGATGAACAACATTATTACTATGCTGCGCCACGAATTTCGCGGCAGGCTGGGAGTCGGCAAGAATGCATCGCCAAAAAGCTGGGGCGTGTTCTTTCTCAGTGGCGGTGTCTCGTTGCTCATGTACGGGGTTTTTGTCGGCATAATCTACTTTGTCACCAACATGCTGTTGAACGGCAGAATAATTCTGCATTATGAATTCCTTGTGCTTGCAACGGCGCTTTCGATGATTATTCAAATTGCCACCTGTACGGGGGCGTTGGTCAAAAACCTTTATTATGACGGTGACAATGAATTGCTGCTGCGCTTTCCCGTCGACGGATTGGAGATTTTTATTTCGAAGTCGATATTTGTCTTCTTGAAAAATATCACCATTTCGATATTCCTTACGCTGCCTTTTTATATATTTTATGCGATTATCATGCAAAAGAGCGTGAGTTTTTATTTCAGCGCAGTGTTTATGTCGGTATACATAAGCATAGTGCCGTTTTGCGTGGCGAACTTGATTGCCATACCTGCCATGCATATAGTCAACTCCATCAAGAACAAGTTCGGACTGGTGTTGGGACTGCTTATTTTTATGATAATAATAAGTTTTTCGTTCTATATGCTGTTGTTGAAGGGCATTTTGGAATATGCGCAGACGCAACAAACCTCGATATTTTCAGAAGACATCTTGAATATCTTCAAGGCATGGGCGTCACGGCTTATTCCGTTTACTTTTTATGCCAATATACTTTTTGGCAAAAAAGTTATTTTGTCGATACTTATTTCGGCAGGCTTGACCTTTGCTCTGGGATTTGCCGGTTTCTATATGGCGAAACACAGCTATTACCCTACCATTTTGAAGAGCCTCGAGCGCGAAAAGACGGCGTTCACAAAGCGTTCCAAGGACAAGACACGTTCGATATTCTTTTCCTTGTTGAAAGCTGAATATCTATTGATTTTCCGCTCCTTCAATTATTCTTTCCAATATCTGGCTATGGCGGTGGCGGCTCCCTTTATGGTTTTTTTCTGCAACGACCTTGCCAGCAATGTCGGAGATGCCAGTGTGGGCGGCAGAATAATACCCGGTTTGACGCTTTTGGTAGTCATTATATTTACTACCATAATAGTTTCTTTCGCTTCGACAACCATAAGCCGCAACGGCAACACTTTTTATTTCACAAAAATTATTCCGGTGTCCTATAAGTTTCAAATAACCGTAAAGATGACACTGTATTTTATTGTGGCGGCGGCATCGGCGCTGGTTTCGTGTATCGTCGTAGGCATTGCTTTCGGCGGCGAGAAATACGGCAACAACTTTGGAATAGTCGACATTCTCAGCATCTTCGCCATAACATTGTTCATAATCATCACACTGACAAGTTGGGCGATACTTACCGATTTGAAATCTCCGACTTTTGAAGTCAGCAATGACGGAGACTTGGTACAAGCAAACAAAAACGTGTCGAATTCCCTTATTGGCGGCAGCATAATTTCGGTGCTGTTCGGCTTGTTTGCTATGGTGTTCACCTATGTTCCGCTAAAGATCGGCGGAATAACCTTTATAGACGGCAAAAACCATGTTTATCTCTATTTGCTTGGAATCAGCGTCATTATGGCGGCAAGTTCGATAGCCGCGCTGTATTCGAAGCTTGACAAGAGATACAACAAACTGGTGCCGTAAGGAGGGCAATATGAAAAAAATAATCATTTGTATGTTATTGCTGCTCCCTCTCATAATAGTCGCCAGCGTACTGCTTGCAGTCGACATTATAAGCGTGGAAGCATATATTCCCGTAGAGCGTGTAGAACTCAATCAAAGCTATGTTGAATTGACACTCAGCGATGCAAGCTATGACGGTTTGGTTGCTACGGTCTATCCGACAAGCGCAAACGACAAAAAAGTCATTTGGAGCGTTACCGATGTGACAAAAACCGTGCCCGGCTTCGAAGGAGCTGCGGCGGAAGTCGACCAAAACGGCAAGGTGAGTTTTTATACCTACGCTACTTTCAAAGTAGTGGCGGCGGCGGCAGGCAAAAAAGCCGAATGTGTCTTTTACATAAAAGGCGACAAGCCCGAACAAGTCGTCATCGATACGGCGCCGGCAAGCCTTTCTACAGGGCAGAGCGCGCTTCTTGAAGCGGTGTTTCATCCCATAGATGCGGTTGTAGGCGAGGTGCGTTGGAGCTCAAGCAACAGTGGAATACTTGCCGTTGACCAAAACGGCATCATAACGGCAATTTCGCAAGGGGAAGCCGTCATTACGGTAGAGATTCCCAACACGACTATCAAGTCAAGCAAAACTATTTCCGTAACAAAAGGTGTCTCGCCTTATGGCGATTCTTTCTTTGCGGCAGACGGCATGAGCCTGGCAGGTATGGCAGGCGCCGAGGTTGTTTCGGGCGGATATATCGAAAATAACAAGCTGTACTTTGACGCAGAAACAGCGGTGCTAGCTGTCGCAGGCGCACAGTTCAGCGTTAAGAAATGCCAATCGGACGACATAGTCATAAAGAATGCTGCATTTTTTGGCGACAACCATAAACTAAAGGTCGGCAAGCTTCCGCTTGCGCTGTCTGTGGTATATCTTGACAGCACAAGAGGCTATATTCCTACGGTTTCGTGGACATCTTCCGATACCGATATTGCCGAAATAAATGCCGCAGGACTGGTCAACGCAAAGAACACCGGTTCGGTGACCTTTGTTGCGAAAGACTTGCAATCCGACAAACAAGTAGAATTGACAATCAAGGTGGTCAAACCCGTAAGTTTGATTGTGCTTGACATGCCTGACGACAAGAAGGGCATTGCATCGCAGAGGATTTATGGCAACACCGACTACAACGACGGCACATATACACCGAGCTTTTTGGACATAAACTTCTCTTTGCCTCGCAATGCCGTAATCTCCGAATTCATCTATACTACAAGCGATGATTCTTTGGCATATTTTGAAGGCAACAGAGTGCATTTTACCGAGAATGTTCGCGGTGTGCAGAAAGTCACGCTAAAAATCAGCGCCAAGGAAAGACCTTATGAGTCTGTTGAAGTGTTCCGCCTTTATGATGTGTTGATAGGCGAGGGCGCCAACTGTATGAACTACAGCGATCTGAAAGCAGTCACAGCAGCCGGCAAAAATGCCTTCTTGCAAAGCAACATAGACTATAACGGAGATGCTCAAACTGTCGAATTGACGGCGGATTTGTATGGCAACGGCTTTGATATCGACGGTTATTATTATGCGCTTGATCACAAAAACGAACTGAAGGACGATACGACTTTTGTCAAAATAGCCGCAAGTGGTGTGAAAGTAAGCAATGTTAGACTGGTATTCGACGACATCGTAAAAATGAGTATTTCAGACGGAATGAAAGGTAGTGTACTGACCGTCGGAAGCATTGATCAGCCTTCGCGTTTCACTGACATTCGTATAGAATATTCAATAATAGAAAATGGCTATTATGCCATAGCTACGCACAATTCGGATATCGAAATTCAAGGTTGTATTATCAGAAATACCAGCAATTTCGGAATAGTAGTGGCAACAAAAAGGAGAGCCGACGGCGGTTGTGATTTCTCCAATGTGACGATGAAAAACAACATCATGAGCAGCATTGTTGCTCCCTCAATATCCGTTTCGGCAGACGCTGCAAACCTTGAAGAACAAGGCTCGCTACATGTCAAAGGCTTTTTGGACATCTATAACTGGCAGGACATAACCTCAAGCAGAATGCTTGACAGACAAATCATAAAGGGCAATAAAGCCATGGATGACTTAGTTAAAAATCTGCTCAAAGGTATGTTGGCAAGCGAATTTGTCAAACCTGCTTATGATCATGTCAGATATACCGTAAACCGGGATAACATTCAGACAAATTATTTACATTTGGGCATTATTCAAGCCGGCGCCATGTATGAAAGCACTGCGGATATTACCATTGAGGACGAAAGTTTCATAAATATGGAACTGGAGATACTCAAAAAAGTCGGCATCACCATACCGGTAGTGTTATATTGTTACGACAACAAAAGTCCCGTTACTCCCGAAAGCGTGTTCGAAGAAAACCAAGCGCTTTATGCGAGGCTACGCTCTTGAGTTTTTTTGAAAAGGTATATGAAACAGTCAAGGGTATTCCTCATGGCAGGGTGATGACTTACGGCGGCATAGCCGCGCGGTGCGGCAATCCACGGATGGCGCGTCAAGTAGGTTGGGCGCTGCACGCAAATCCCTCTCCCGACACAATACCTTGTTACAGAGTAGTCAACAAAAAAGGCTGTCCGTCGGAGGCGTTTGCCTTCGGCGGACAGCAAATTCAAATTGAGCTGTTGACGGCAGAGGGAGTGGAGTTTATCGACGGTCATGTCAATATGGAAAAACATTGCATAGACCTCGACTGAATTTTCGCCATTTTTATTGTATATTATAAACATTTGTCATTGTTTTGACAGTCGCATTATGTTAATATATAGTTGTATGAAATTCTATTTGGGAGGCATTGCGCCGATGCAAATATTGAAGAGAATTCGGACTGTCTTATTCATTGCGCTTGCAATGCTTTTTGCTGCGCTGCTTTTGATACAGACAAAGCCGTCTGCCGCATTTGCTTATGTCGGCAATGGCACGGAGAATTCACCATACATCATCGGTAGCGCGGAAGATTGGCAAACTTTTTTTGCAGAGCCTGATTCTGCGGCATATTTTCAACTCTCTGCAGACATCGACTTGACGGGCGCGACGGTGACGCCGAAATTATCTTTTTGCGGCGTATTTGACGGACAAGGTTTCGCAATCCGCAACTTTGTTATCGAAGAAAACAACGCGGCGCTTTTTTTATCCAACAACGGCACCATAAAGAATCTTCAAATACAATGTAGCCTTTCCGGCTTTGTTTCGGCGGCGGCAATTACCATTGAGAATAACGGCACGATAGACAACTGCGCCGTTTCCGGCAATGTGTTTTCTGATAATAGCGCAGGAGGGCTTTGCGTCACCAACAACGGAGTTGTGCGGAACAGTTATAACAAAGCTTTCGTAAGTGGCGGAGCGCGCGCCGCAGGCATAGCAACCGAGAATTTGGCAACGATAGAAAGTTGTTATAATTCCGCTTCGGTGTCCTCGGGCGGCGCAAGCGGAGGTATCGCGGCAGAAAGTGACGGGGATATTTCTTATTGCTACAATACAGGAGAAATAAGCCTTCATACGCAGAACATACCGCTGTCGAACTATGTCGGCGGACTGGTTGCAACCTCGGCAGGAAGCATCTCAAACAGCTATAACATCGGAAACATTCGGGTGTACGGAGTGTACACAACAAAAAGCGGCGCCATAGTCGGACAACTTGACAACTTGACGGGCAGCGTACAAAACTGCTTTTTTGACAAACTTGCGCAAGTTGACAAAAACCTTTTTGAGAACAAAGGCGGTTGGGTATGCGCGCAAGCCATCGACACTTGTGCTGCGCTCTCTGCGCTTGAGATGAGCGGCGGCGACAATTCATTGGTCTTTAACGATATACTATATTGGACCTTGCTCCCCGACAATTTGACGGAAGAAAAAGTTTTTTATCCGCAACTTTCTTGCTTTTATGACAGCATGTTTCCCGATTATCAATTTGATTCCATCTCTTCTGTAACAAAGCATTATGGCAGCTGTTTGGTTACCTTATATGACGATTATGGCAACCTGATTACGGAGTTTAGTGTTTTCAGCGGAGAGAGCATATTGCCCGAACCTTTCGAAAAACAAGGTTTTTCGTACGCCGGATGGAGCGCTTCTTTGGGCGGCGCGCGCTTAAGCGCCAATACTCTTATTGTGCTTGATATATCGCTGTATTCGGTATATGACTTTCTTCCTATCGAATATTCTCTTTCTCCTGTGACGACAACCTACGGTGAAGAAATATACATTTCGGTCAATGCTTCTCACCAATGCACGGACGCCATAATCAGTTATCAATGGTACAAAAGCGCAGATTCTTTGGAACTTCTTGAAGGAGAGACCTCCGACCGACTGTATCTCACGGAGGTGGCGCAATCGGGCTTTTATCAATGCAAAGCGACAGCGGTTTGCGGAATATATTCCACTTTCAGTTATGATACCCAAAAAGTAACCATAAATCCTTTTGAACTTTCCGTATTGACTCCTGTATTTGCCAAGACCTACGGCGATGATGACAGCGCGCTGTCACAGCGTTATACGGTTGATGTCGGACTGATGCAGGAAGAAATAACCATTGTATTTTTGCGCGAAGAGGGCGAGAATGTCGGATCTTATGACATTCTTGACGCTGAATCCGCCAACGGTAACTTCAAAGTGACACTTATCGGTGAAGCTTCGGACAAATATATCATCACAAAAGCCGACTATACATATTCATTTTCTTTCATTCAAAGCGCCTTTACTTATGACGGCGAAGAACATATGTTGAGTTATACCGCAAATTTGCCGCAAGGGCTGTCGATGGATATCACAATGGTCGGCAACGGAATATCCGCAGGCGAACATTACATAACAGCGACATTTTCGGGCGATTTCGAAAACTACAACACCATTTCGCCCAATCACGCAACAATGCAAATAAACAAAGCGACCTACAATATGAGTGAGGTGCAGTTCTATGACGTAGCCGAGGTTTATGACGGCGCCGCGCATAATGTTTATATGTCGGGTATTTTGCCTGAGGGTGTCGACGCTGTTTTCAGTTTGCGCGACATAAAATACGCAGGACAATATTCCACGACAATAACCTTTGAGGGAGATTTCGATAACTATAATGCCATTGCCGCAAGACATGTAGGCATCACAATTTTGCCAAAAGGCTTGTCGCCAGAATTTCACCTACCCGAAAATATGGTTTCGGACGGTAAAGCGAAAATAATAACAATCACGGCTGACGGCATCGTCGACGGCGATGAAGTAAACTTTCAAACGCAATCACCGCAACCGCTTATCGCAGCAGGCAGTTATGTTTTGACGGCTGTTTGTGACAATGACAACTATATTTTGTATAACAATACTTTGGTGACTCAGATTTATGCCGCCGAGGTGACAAACAGCGGAGATGACGATATCGACATGACGATTTCTGCTCCCTCGGGACTGCGCCATGACAGCGAATTTATCGCTGAATCGTCTTTTCTGGGTAACGAAATTTTGTCGACGCTGGGCAGTAACGCACTGAATACGGTTTTCAATTTGAGTTTGCAAATAGACGGAGAGGATGTTTTCCCCGAAGAACAATTGACTGTTTCATTGACGATACCCGAAGGATATGTCGGAACGCGGTCGATGAAATTTTATTTTTATGATGCCGAAAGCGGCAAGCTGGAACCAATCAAGGCGCAGCTTGACGGTCGGATATTGAGTTTTGACATCGAACAGATGGGCTATTTCGTGCTTTCGGTGGTACCCGCCGCGCAAGCGCCGATCGAAAATGACCAAGTCAATGGCGCATGGCTTAAACCTGCATTATATACCATTTTGGCGGTGATACTTGTACTTATTGTGGCGCTGATTTACCTTATAGCTACAGGCAAAAAAAGAGCGCCTCAAACAGTTGCTCCCATTGCGGTTGCACCAAAGAGGTTGTTTGAACCGATTTCGGAGCAGAGGTCGCAAGAATTACGCAAAAAACTCGATGAAGGCACATTCGTTGACTGGGAACTCAATCGGGACTTGACGTTGTACGGGATTTTTGCCAAGGACAGAATCGATAGGGATTGATAAGGACTGCGATTTTCCCTTATTTATATCGGCAAATCTATTTACTTTATGAAGAATTTTAGGTAAAATAGAATACATATCACGTTTAGGAGAAATCACAATGAAAAAATTATTGGTTGTTTTGATGATGATTGCCATTCTCGGCGTCAGCGCATTCTCGCTTTTTGCCTGCAAGTCGGACAAAGATACGATTATTGTCGGTTATGACAACGCGTTCCCACCGATGGGTTTCCAAGACTCAAGAGGAAAGGACGTTGGTTTTGACCTTGATCTGGCAACGGTAGTTTTTACCGATATGGGCAAAAAGGTTGAATTCAAAGCAATCGACTGGAAGTTGAAAGAGACTCTGTTGATTTCCAAAGAAATAGATGTCATCTGGAACGGCTACACCATTACCGACGAAAGAAAAGCCATGGTCAGCTTTTCGACTCCGTATATGAAGAACTCACAATGTGTTGTTGTAGAAGCTGCCGAGACAGCCGACACCATCGCCGCCATAAAGGATTTTAACATTGTTGTACAAAACGGCTCCAGCGCCATCGAAGCAATGTACGAAAACGAATTGTTGAGACCCTTAATAGAGAGAACCGGAGAAGAGGGCAGTTATCAATACAATCCAAAGTCGGGTAGCACAGTACAGGGACAAGACACCAATTTGCTTGTTTTGACGGCTGTCGAAACTAAAGCCGCTCGAGCCGCTGTTATGGATTATGTTTTGGCGAACTATTCAATAAATACCCCGGCCAATGCCGGAAAGTTCAGAATAATTACAGAGGGACTTTGGGAAGAGGAATATGGAGTCGGCGTACGTAAAGATGACACTGAGCTTTTGAAGGGAATAAATGACGGTTTGATGCAACTTAAGGAGACGGGAGAGCTTTTCCGTATCGCAAGGAAATGGGGACTTGAAGACGCTCTTACCGATGTCTTTAAGTAAGATAAAATAATGAACGCTGAATTGGTTTTTTCAAGACTGGCAGAAGGCTTCGTAACAACGTTAGAAATATTTTTTCTGACGTTGCTTTTTGCGTTGCCGTTGGGTTTGCTGATAGCCTTCTGTTCCATGTCAAAGTTTAAGCCTTTGGCGTTTTTCAGCAAAATCGCCGTATGGGTCGTTCGAGGCACTCCGTTGCTTTTGCAGCTGATTGTAGTATATTTCTTGCCGTGGACGCTCTTCAAAATTCCCATGCGCAATCTCAACCTTCCTTTTATGGAATGGAAACTGCTTGCCGTTATCATTTCGTTCAGCCTCAACTATGCGATATATTTCAGCGAGATTTATCGCAGCGGTATTCAAGGCATAGCGCAAGGGCAATATGAGGCAGGCGCCGTGCTGGGTTTGACAAAATCCCAAAGCTTTCGAAAAATAGTTTTTCCGCAGGTGGTCAAAAGGATTTTGCCGCCGATGAGCAACGAAATAATAACCCTTGTCAAGGACACGGCTCTGGTTTCTATCGTAATGGTGGTAGAAATAACGCGCGAAGCATATAACATTGTGGCGGCTTTCGGTACGATAACGCCTTTATTTTATAGCGGCGCCTTCTATCTGATTTTCAACGGTGTGCTGACAGTGCTGTTTACTTTCATCGAAAGAAAGCTCAACTATTATAGGTAAAAAATGATATTAGAAGTAAAAAACATGCATAAGTGTTTCGGCAAGGTTGAGGCGGTCAAGGGACCTTCTTTTTCCATGGAAAAAGGCGAGGTGCTGGTCATTATCGGACCGTCGGGCAGCGGCAAAAGCACTCTGCTACGCTGTCTTTGTTTCCTCGAAAAGATGGAAAAGGGCAGTATCACCATAAAAGGCGACACCTTCGTGAAAATGGACGCAGAGGGTAAATCCGTTTATCCTTGTGAAAAGATACTCCGCGAAAAAGCGTTGCAACTGGGATTGGTTTTTCAAAATTTTAATCTCTTTCCCCACTTGAACGTGCTGGACAATTTGACACTGGCGCCGATACTTGTCGACAAACTGCAAAAAGATGCCGCCGAAACAAAAGCCCTGACGCTGCTTGAGCGTGTAGGACTCGAAAAGAAAGCCAAGAACTATCCTTTCGAGTTGTCGGGAGGACAGCAACAGAGAGTCGCCATAGCAAGGGCGCTGTCAATGGAACCGGATATTTTGTGTTTTGACGAGCCGACAAGCGCACTCGACCCCGAGCTTACGGGCGAGGTGCTGAAAGTAATCCGCGATCTCAAAAACGAAATTCATTCGACTATGATTATCGTCACCCACGAAATGAGCTTTGCAAAAAGCATTGCCGACAAAGTCATATTTATGGATGAGGGAGAAATAATCGAATACGGCACTCCCGATGAGGTCTTCAATCACACCCAAAACCCTCGTTTGCTGGCATTTTTCTCAAAAATTCTGACAGATTAACTCCGCAAAAGTCTTTTATAAATTCGGAGTTTTTCTTCATCTATACAAAAAAATAATTTATAAGGTATAATGGTCATATGGAAACGATAAAAACTTGTAAGATTTGTTTTATAAAAAAACTTTTTTCAAAAAAAGCCCGTTGTGGCTTCTCTGCCGATAACGAAATTGTTTACGACAACAAAGCAGGTCTTCTGCCACCGATGGGTTGGTCGAGTTGGAACACCTTCCGCAACAATATCGATCAAGATTTGATACTGCAAACGGCAGAAGCGATGAAACAAAATGGACTTGTCGATGCAGGGTATATATACTTGAATCTTGATGATTGCTGGCATTCTTCGGAAAGAGACGCTGACGGCAAACTACAAGGAGACTTGGTCAGATTTTCTGAGGGAATTGCCGATTTGGTCAAAAAAGTCAATGCTATGGGCTTGAAAGTCGGTATTTATTCATCGAACGGCAAATATACCTGTGAGGAACTGCCGGCAAGTCTTTGCAATGAAGAAAAGGACGCCTTGACCTTTGCAGAGTGGGGCATCGAGTACTTCAAATATGATTTTTGCCACAACATACCCATCAGCAAAAAAGCGCCGTATGTTTATAAAATTGACTTGTTCGACGGCGAAAAGACAGAATATTTTTGCGCCGACGCAAAACTTCTTGGCGAAGCCCGTTTGAAAAAACATCCGAAGCTGTCTTATTATGTAAAAGGGCTTGACGCAGACAAGGGACGGATTGTGTTTGAAGTCGAAAGTAGCGGTGATAAAGAATATGTGCTGACCGTACACACGAAGAAGGAGGGCAGGTATGACAAGTTTTTGATTGCGGAAATAAACGGCGCACAAAAGCATCATATGAGTATTCCCCCGCAGAAAATATGGAATCTTACTTACCGACATCAAATAAAAATCAAGTTGAAGAATGGCAAAAACACCATTGCGCTCTACAATCCCATAAAAAACAGCATTGACAGTTCGTTCTTTCAATATAAAAAGATGGGGCAAGCGTTGGTCGATGCCGTGGAGCGAGTGTACAAAGACCAAGCAAAAAAACCTATCGTGTACTCCATTTGTGAATGGGGCAGAAACAAGCCTTGGCTGTGGGGCAGGTGTGCAGGCAATCTGTGGCGCACTACCCCCGACATAAGACCTATTTGGGTATGGATTGTGTATATTTATAATAAAACAATAAAATTGGCAAAATACGCGCAAAAAGGCGGTTGGAACGATCCCGATATGCTCGAGGTGGGCAACGGCAAATTGAGCTACGATCAGAACAAATCGCATTTCAGTCTGTGGTGTATGATGAATGCGCCGTTGATTCTTGGCAATGATTTGAGAAAAATCAGCTCCGAAACTTTGGGTATTGTCACAAACAAAAATATGATTGCCCTAAATCAAGACGAGTTGGGCGACCCTGCCGAGAGAATCATAAAAGGCAGTGTCGACGTCCTTGCAAAAAAACTTTCCGACGGCGTGGCGCTATGCTTTTTCAATAAGACAAGAGGCAAAAAACAAGGATCGTATAATCTTGACAAATTGCTTCAAGAAAAATATGATATAGGCATCAAAGACACTTGCCAAATGAAAGATATGTGGACAGACGAGGCGCAAAGCTATGACAATAATTTTGCCGTCGAACTGTTGCCTTATCAGAGCAAGGTCATTAAGATTTTTGAAACTAAAAAATAATGAAAAAAGCCATAAATTTAGGTTTCTTGACTATTCTGTTGCTGACGGTACTTTTTGCCGTCAGTTGCGGCGATAAAAATCAAAAAAACATTAATAATCCACCAATTGACGCAACGGATCCCAACCCCGAAGATGAGGAATGGTTTTAGGCTCTACTTTTATGGGCAGTCCGAAAATCAAGTTGGGCGCGTTTTTATCCACACTGCAACAAATGCTTCTTCTCGGCAAGAAGCCCGATTATTTTATGAATTTTTCAAGAACAGAATGTTCCAATACTGAAAAAAACAAAAACCACTCTATAAAAAGTGGTCTTTGTCGACAGTCTGAAGTACCTCAAAGTGAGGTACTTTTCTTTGGAGCTTCCTGCCAGATTCGAACTGGCGACCTAGGCATTACGAATGCCTCGCTCTACCGACTGAGCCAAGGAAGCATAGAGCGTGTATCGGCTTGCAAGCGTATGGCGCCAGCCAAATCAAACTTGCACTTATGATGCGCTTTATATATTGTAGTTAAAAAAACTTGTTTTGTCTAGTAAATATTATCAAAATTTCGAATGGCGCATTGTGTCGAAAGCCGCTTAATAAAACATTAGGCGGCTTTCGACTACAAAAAGGAGATAACAAACAAACCGTACAGTTTATGCGTTGTTACTGAAATATTGGGCTGCGATTTTTTGGGCAAGAGTGCGGAACTCTTGCATGTACGTATCATCCGAAAGATCCATTGCTTCAAGTCGTGAATTTACGTTTGTCATATTGGCAGTGCCTTTGTATTGCGAATCGCGTAAAAGCAAGCAAGTTTCCACCAATGCCGAAATGAACGTCATGTTACGGGTCGGCTCGGCATAGATATTATTCTTTTTGCAGAATACTTTTATTTCTTGCTGTTCCTCGTTTGCGACATTGGGAGATTTGTAACGGATGACGGTATCTAAGAAAGTTGCTCCTTCGGTATTTATGTTGACATCTGTTCTGAAGATTACTTCGTATACGGCGGTGACCGTGAAGCCCGAACCGATTTCGCCGGCATCGGTCTCGGTATTTTGCCATTGTTCTTCGGAGAGCAGTAAGTTTTCATAGCCGAGAAGACGGTAAGAATCAATATAATCTGCATTGAAGTTGACACGCGCTTTTGCGTCTCTTGCGACAACGTTCAGCGTTCCGCCGATTTCTTCTACAAGCACTTTACGCGCTTCGGTGATGGTATCGATATAGGCATAAGTACCATTGCCGTTGTTTGCCAAAGTCTGCATCATATCGTTTTGCAGATTGCCGTATCCGAACCCAAGCGCAGTCAAATATACTCCGGTCTGCCTTTTTTGGGAAATCAGATTATTCAACTCGGCATTAGAACTGACACCAACATTGAAATCGCCGTCGGTAGCAAGAATAACACGGTTGTTTCCGCCTTGTATAAAGTACTTTTGCGCAAGCTGATAAGCTGTTGTGATGCCTCGGGCGCCGGCAGTAGAACCGCCAGCCGATAGATCTTCGATGACTGCGGCTATTCTTGTTTTTTCTGCGCCGTTAGCACCGTCCAAAAGTAATTTGTCGCTTCCTGCGTAGGTTACAATCGATACGGTATCATTTTCATCGAGATTTTCCAACAACAAGATGAATGCTTCTTTCATTAGTCCGATTTTGTCGGGACTTGACATCGAGCCTGAAACGTCCAGTAGAAAAACAAGATTGTTTTTTACGTCATCGGCTTGTACCGTTTCGGCTTTTAATCCTACCGTCAAAAGGTGTGCGTCTTCGTTCCATGGACAGGAAAAGAGGGAAGGTGTCACCGATAGCGGTTTGTTGTCTGCCGGATCGGCATAATCGTAACGAAAATAGTTTACGATCTGTTCGATATTAATTTGATTCTTATTGATTGGATAATTGTTGTTTACGTATCTGCGCAAGTTGGAATAAGCCGCCGTGCTGACAGACAAAGCAAACATTGACGAGGGTTGTTCGCTTGCTTTGACAAAAGGATTCTCGGTGATTTCGAGATAATCGTCGCCTCCTTCTTTACTAGGTACCGCCGCAGCCATGTCGGGTGCTAAATACTCTGGCGTTTTGAGGTTTCCCGTACCGCAACTTGATGCAAAAACAGCGACAAGCGCGAGTATTAAAATAATAGAAATAATTTTTAGGTTTTTCATAATAGACCTCCTGCTTTTACCTTTACAACAAATGACGAAAGGTATTTGTACGGAACAATTACTTTTTTTGAAAATAAAATGTTGCCGCATCCGAATATGGCGACATAATGACAATATAATAGTCGATTTCGGAATCTTTGTAATAACAATATGAATAATGCTCGCCGTTTTTGTATGTGGTCTTTATGGTATAGAACTTATTGTCCGTGCTTCGCTGAGAGTAGTTGAGATATGAATCAAAATCAGCAAGCCCGTTCCCGAGGTCTTGGTAGACAATGATTTGATCGGTTCCATGCTCGGCAACATTTATGATTTTTGTGGAGACAACTTTGGTTTCGCCGTTTAGGGTAAATAGCTTTTGTTGAAACCATGCATTTCCCAATGTGGAAAACGGTACCGCCGTAACATTGATTTCAGAGGCATAAGTCGATTGCAGAGAATCAAGTTTGTAAGATGCCGGCGGTGTATCGTTAGGAGTATTATTGAGACTGCGCACGATAAAAATAGAAGCGATGACAATAATAATTACGGCGCAAGCCGTTGCTACGGACATGATTGTTCTTCTGCGAGGCTTCGGCGAATTTTCGGCACGGGAAAGTTCGTAAACAGCGTCTCTTACCGTATCCGTTTTCAGCCGTATGCTTTGCGCAAGTTGATTCAGTTTTTGTTCAATCAGTTTTTTCTTTCTCATTTTATTAATACAACAATGTATAGTGGTGTTTTGTACGACTATTTCAACAATTCGGACAGTTTTTTTTCGGCTCTCTTTATTAAATCTTGAGTAGTGGTCTTTTTCATTTTTGTTTCGGCGGCAATTTCGCGCACCGTCATATCGTTATAGTATTTCAGCCAGATTGCCAGCCTTTCATTGGGTTGCAACATTAGTAGCGCGTTTTTTATGTCGATAGTCACTGCGCTTGTTTCAAAAAAGTCTTTGCCGTCGGACAATTCGAAGATATCGTCGATGTTTTCGGCGCGCCGAAGGTGTTGGCTTTTTATTTTGTTCAAAGCGGTGTTTTTTACGATTTTGCATAGCCATGCATAGCCGTTGGTTCCGAACTTAAAATTTTTGGCATAGCGCACAATCTTAATCAAACTGTCGTGCAATACGTCTTCAGCGTTATATCTATTTCGCATAATACCTTGCGCAACCGACAAAAGTCTGCCGCCCAACAGCAGATAAAGCTCGTTGAGCGCAGAGATTTCTCCTTGCGCAATACGATTTATGTATGCATTGACATTGGACCTTTCCTCATCGGAAAGGCTAAAGTAAACTAGTAGCAAAACATATTTCCTTTCTCATCCTAACAATCATTATAAATAATTCCGAAAGAAATTTCAATACGTAGGGAGCATTTCATTGGGTTTTGTAATATTTATGATCTTATCAACAATACGATTATTACACTCGCCGAGAAATGCCGACGGGTGTTTTCATAAAAGAAATCGATTATGGTATTATTATGGGTTTTTGTGGCGGCAAACAGACGAAGTCTGCATTTCTTTCTTGCCAAAAGTAGATTTTAATACTATAATTATTTGGTAAGCAATTCACAGCATAGAGGTAACTATTGAACTTTAAGAAAATTGAAATTTACGGTTTCAAATCCTTTGCCGATAAGATCGCCATCGAATTCAATGGCGGGGTAAACTGTATCGTTGGACCAAACGGCTGCGGAAAGTCCAATGTCGCCGACGCCATCAGGTGGGTGCTTGGAGAACAAAGCGCCCGCGTTTTGCGCGCGCAAAAAAGTATGGCTGAAGTCATTTTTGACGGTACAAAGAACCGTCGCTCTCTTTCTTATTGCGAAGTTTCTATATATTTTGACAATGAGGACAGAACCTACGGCGTAGATATTGACGAGCTTGTCATCACCCGAAAACTTTACCGCTCAGGCGAAAGTGAATATTACATCAACAACGAAAGGGTCAGACTTCGTGATATCGTCGATCTTTTCCGAGATACAGGCATAGGCAGAGAGGGCTATTCCATTATCGGACAGGGCAAAATATCGGACATATTATCCGCCAAGCCCGACGAAAGACGCCAAATATTCGAGGAAGCCGCCGGCATAAGCAAGTTCAAAGCCAAGCGCATAATCGCCGAAAGAAAACTGGCGCAGACGCGCGAAAATATGGTCAGAATGTTCGACCGCATCAGTTCGCTTGAAAGGGATCTCGGACCTCTCGAAAAGGAAGCCGAGGACGCAAAGCGCGCCAAGGAGCTAAAAGACGAGCTGAAAATTCTCGAAGTAAACACCTTTATTTATCAAAGCCAAAACAACTCCGAGCGCAAGAAGGAAATTATCGATCAATCCGACCTTCTCGCCAAACGGATACAAGAGACCGAGCAGAAACTCGGACGCATAAACGCCGAATACGAAAAAGTAGTCGACGAAATAAACAGCAACGACGAAAACACCAAAGAGCTTTACGAAAAAAGACTGGAACTCAGCCTCAAACACCAAAAAGTAAAAGGTCAGCATGACGCCTCTATCGAAAAACTCGAGGAACTGAAAAAGAAAGAAATCGAGCTTTCCATGGAGACCGCCCAGAAAGAGCGGGCTTTGGAAGATTCACGGCACAATCTTGACTCGAAAAAGACCGAAAAAGAAGAACGGCTGAAAGAGCTTGTGTCACTAAAACAGCAAGAAGGGGAACTCATAACCCGTTTTGAGGATGCCGAAAGCGGCGTTGCGGCGAAATCGAAAGAACTCGAAGACATAAACAGATTTATTCTAAGCTCCAGCGATGAGAAGGGCGAAATCAAAGCAGAGCTTGCCACACTCAAGGCGCAAATAGACGGTTTGAGCCAGTCGCTCATTCAGGACAAAGAGACACTGTCGGTAGCAAAACTCGGTTTGTCCGATGCGCAAAAAAAGAAAAAACAAAACGACGAGGAGCAGCAATCTCTGCAAAATGAGCGTCAAGCAAAGTTTGAACAAAAAAAGAATATAGACGGACATTACTCGGGACTCTTTGAGCAACTTGAAGATGCCCAAGCGCAACTAGGCGGACTGAAACAGGATATAGGCAGGCTAAACACTCGCGCCGAGATGCTCGAGGATTACAAAAAGAATTTGACAGGTTATGCCGAGGCAGTGCGGAAGTTGCTTTCTTCCGAAGAAGTAGCGCCGCTGATTGAGGGCGTTGTGGGAAAAGTCATTACCGTTTCGCCGTCTTTGCAGGTTGCCACAGAAATAGCGCTGGGCAGAAGTCTCCAGAATATCATAACCAGAGACGAGAACGATACCGCCGCACTAGTAAAATTCCTGAAATCAAACGATTATGGCAGAGCGACATTCCTTGCGCTTTCAAAAATATCTCCCCGTTCGCTACGCCCCGAACATCGAGGCGTCCTTGAAGAGGAAGGCTGTGTGGGACTGGCTTGTGACCTGATCAAGTATGACAGAAAGTACCGCAGTATTTTCGGCTTTTTGTTGGGCAGTGTCATAATAGTCGAAGACATGAATACAGGCATAAGACTATCGCAAAAATATCACAACAGCTTCCGCATAGTCACGCTTGACGGCGAGGACTTTTCTGTCGGCGGCGCCACAACGGGCGGTTCGAAGCCCAAGCCCGACACAAGTATTCTGTCGAGAGACGCTTTGTTGAAGGATGTCTACAAAGATATCGCATCGCTGACAAACAAACATAACGCCGTCACCGCCGAGATTGACATCTACAAGGCAGAGATGAAAAAACTTGAGGACACCTCAAACGTACTGCAAAGCCAGCTGTCACGCATCGACAAGGACACCAGCGCCGTAACGGAGCGTTGCGCCAATACCGATTTTGAAGTAAAGAGACTCACCGAAGCCGTCGGCCGTCTGCAACAAGATATTGAAAACAAGCAGGCAAGCCTAAAAGAAAAAGAAGTGCTGTTCAGCGGTGAGAATACGCGTATATCCGAAGCCGAAAGCAAAAAGGTTTCTGCAGATGAGTTGCTTGCGCGGCTACGCGCCGAACTTGCGGCAAGGAGCGCCGAATTTTCGAATTTGAACAACAGAGTTACGGAGTTTAAGTTGAAACTGAATTCTGCCGAGCATGCCATATCTTCGCTTGACAACGAAATAAATTCCGCAACCAATGACATAAAATATCTTTCTTCTTCGCTGATTGATTTGAAGGCGCGGAAATGCACAAACGATGCGGCGATAGAAAGTTTGAACAAGCAGTTGAGCATTCTCGAGATGCCCCAAGAGGAGCGCGAGGAACTCATTGTCATTGCGGCAAAAATAAAAGAAATCGACGAATACAAACTTAGACTGAAAGAATCGCAAGAAAAATTGCGTGTCGAAGAAAACGGTTGCAAGTCTATCTTGATGGATTTGTCTATAAAAAAGAGCAATGTCGACAATCTGTTGCAAAACATCGACAACGACATGTATCTGCTTGCGCAAAAGATAAGCGAGGACTACGAACTTGACTACGAAGGAGCGCTAACTTTGCATCGCGAGGACTTCTCGGCAGAGAAAGCCGCAGTCGAGATACGAAAAATAAAAAGAGAATTGACTCGTCTGGGCGACATAAACGAAAAGGCTGTCGAGCAGTATGCCGACAAGAGCGCCGAGTATCAAGAGCTTTCGACACACTACAAAGATATTTCCGATTCAGAGCAGTCGCTGGTTGACACCATTGCCAAGCTGACCGAAGAAATGGAAACGATTTTCAAAGAGAATTTTGACAAAATAAACGAAAACTTCAAAGAAATTTTCAAAGAGATATTTGACGGCGGAATGGGTATGCTTCATCTTGAGGTCGAAAAGGGCGGCAGCGTACTTGATGCAGGAATCGAGATATTTGCCGAGCCTCCGGGCAAACAGTTGAAAAATATTTCGTTGTTGTCGGGCGGCGAAAGGGCGTTGACAGCCATTGCGATATTGTTTGCTATCATAAAGCTCAAACCCATGCCGTTCTGCGTACTTGACGAAATAGAGGCGGCGCTTGACGATGCCAACGCATATTTGTTTGCGCAGTATCTGCGCAAGTTTGCCGGAGAAACGCAGTTCGTTGTCATCACTCACAGAAAGCCGACTATGGAGCTTGCCGACTGTCTTTATGGCGTAACCATGCAAGAAAAAGGCATCTCAAAAATAGTCCGCGTCAAGCTGTCTACGGCGCTTTCGAATGTCAGCTAAGGAGAGGAGAATATGTCGTTTTTTTCAAAGATAAAAGAGGGTTTGAAGAAGACCAAGGATAGCATAAGCAAAAGGTTTTTTGAGCTTTTCAAAGCAAAGGAACTCGACGAAAACTTTTATGACGAGTTGGAGTATGCGCTCATAAGTTCCGATTTTGGTGTGAAAGCCACAGAGGGCATCATTGAGGAGCTGAAAGAAGAGGTTTATAGAAAAAAAATAATCGAACCGTCCAAAGCAAAGGACTTGCTGAAAAAAATAATGCTTGAAAGCATAGATTATGAGGTGCCGGAATACGGCTATCCGCTGGCAGTGCTGATTGCCGGTGTAAACGGTGTAGGCAAGACGACAGCAATAGGAAAACTGGCGAATCTTTTCAAGAGCCAAGGCAAGAGCGTCATCATTGCGGCAGCCGATACTTTTAGAGCGGCGGCAAGCGAGCAGTTGGAGGTTTGGGCAGACCGAGCAGGTGTGAGAATCGTCAAACACAGCGAGGGTTCCGACCCTGCGGCGGTGGTTTTTGACGCCATAAGCTCCATGAAAGCCAAGAATATCGAGGTGTTGCTTGTCGATACGGCGGGCAGACTGCACAACAAAAAGAACCTTATGGAAGAATTGAAGAAAATAAACAGAGTTATTTCGCGCGAATTACCCGAAGCCGATCGAAGGAACTTCATCGTGCTGGATGCCACAACAGGGCAGAACGCAGTATCGCAAGTGGGAATTTTCAACGAAGCCGTGGACATTGACGGTATTCTGCTTACGAAGCTGGACGGTACGGCGAAAGGCGGCGTAGTCATGGCAATAAGCGCCGAATACGAAATGCCCGTGGTCTATGTTGGTGTCGGCGAAAAGATTGACGATTTGTTGCCGTTCAATGCGACAGAATTTATCGACGCAATCTTTTAATTAAATTAAAGATAGTTTTAATTTTTTTAATATATCATTTTATAAGTCTATATA
>CAYJBS010000024.1:0-22622 GCA_964368435.1 uncultured Christensenella sp.
AAATATAACAGTTTGGAGGAAAAGGGATATGAAAAAAAGAGTTTTGTCAATCTTTCGTTATCTTTTATCGGCATTTTTAGGGTTTTGGACGTTGGCGTTTATGGCGTCTTCTGCGTTCAGTGTAAAATCAGCCTTTTGGGGGATCGAGAGCACTACCAGAGTAGAAATGTATGAATCGATAAGATTCGGAGCGTCTGCGGCGATATCTGCCGCGGCAGTTTTTCAAATCTTTATGATTATTATCGCTATCACGATGTTGGCGCTTGGCATAATCCAAATAATGAAGTTGCACGGCTTGAAACTGCCTGCCTTCGCCCAAAAGATTTATGCGCTGCGTGTGGCAAAGAAGTATGATTTAGTCATTTTGCTTGCCTTTGCCTTCACTTTATTTAGCCTTTTGACGCTGATTTGCCTTGCCGCATACAGCGGTCAGGTTTCGATAATAACTAGCGCAACGAACTTTATGAGAGTCAGAGTAGGTTTCGGACCGGTATGGCTGTTCCTTTTCGGCGTTCTTGTATCAGTGGCGCTGATTTTTGAAGATAAAATATTGGAGCTGCTTTTGAAAGAAAAGCCTTCGGCTCAAGAAGCCGAAGAAGAGGAAGAGGTTCCTCTTGCCAAGTTGCCCCCTGCTGCTCCGATAGAGCCGCACGAGGTGACGCCACCCGAAGCCACCGCGTATACTGCGCACCACGAAGAAGAAAAAGAATGACATCCTATGCCGGCGACAAAATCGCCGGTTCTTTTATAGGAATTGAGATTCTTTTATATTGGAATGACATTCAATTTTCGTATGATGTCCATAAACTGACTCATCTGACAGGTTTGCTCACATAATTTCCCGTTTTGTCGCCCATTTGCTTATGCTATAATAAATGCATGAGGACATTGTGGACATAAACGATAGAATAAGGGTGCTTACGGAAGGGGCAAAATATGATGTTTCTTGCTCGTCAAGCGGCGGAAAAACTGCTGCAAAAAAAGGCAGTTTGGGTGACTGCGCCGTAGGCGGCATTTGTCATTCCTTTGCCGGTGACGGCAGGTGTATTTCGCTACTGAAGATTCTCATGTCGAACTTTTGCGTATACGATTGTCTTTATTGCCTCAACCGCCGAGGCAACGACATTGAACGGGCAAGGCTAACCCCCGAAGAGCTATGCGAATTGGTGGTGAACTTCTATCGCAGAAATTATATCGAGGGACTTTTTTTATCCAGCGCTGTTGAGATAAGCCCAAATCACACCATGCAAAAACTGTGTCAAGCAGTCGAAATGCTTCGCCGTGTCTATAATTTTCGCGGTTATATTCATCTGAAGGCTATTCCCGGAGCAGACAAGGAGCTGATAGACTATTGCGCGCGATGGGTGGACAGAATGAGCCTCAATATCGAACTGCCCAGTGAAAGTAGTTTGAAACTGTTGGCTCCGCAAAAGAAAAAGCAGGCTATCATCGAACCGATGAAAATGCTTTCGGATATTTATGTCTCCAACAAATTGGAAAAACCTGCCGTAAAGAAAATTCCCGCCGGTCAAACTACACAAATGATTGTCGGCGCCACAAACGACACCGACGGACAAATCGTTCGGTTGAGCGAAGCGTTATACAAACAGTTCGAAATGAAAAGGGTGTATTATTCGGCATATGTTCCGATAAACACAGGCAACAGTTTGTTGCCTGCGGTACCGCCCGATTTGCGCCGAGAGCATAGGCTCTATGAGGCAGATTGGCTGTTGCGATTTTATGGCTATAACGCCGAAGAGCTGTTGCCAAGAGAAGGCAGTCTTGCCATGGACATAGACGTAAAAAGTGACTGGGCAATACGGAATTATGAAAAATTCCCGATAGAGGTCAATACCGCAAGCTACGAAATGCTGCTACGCGTGCCGGGCATAGGCGTACGCAACGCATATAGAATTTTTCAGGCAAGAAGGCATTGCAAACTAAACTGGGACAGTCTGAAGCGAATGCGTGTAGTGCTGAAAAGAGCGGCTTTTTTCATTACCGTTGACGGCAAATTTTACGGCAACAGTGAAAATCCATCCAATATCCGCAGAATAATGCGCGGCACGGAACTGTTGCCATCGAGAGCGACGGATTGTCAACAGACGAGTATTTTTGACGGTCTGCCGAGCATTGTTACAGGTGAATTCTGATGAAATACCTTGTCGCCGAAGGCAATCTTGCCGGTTTTCTCACTGCCGTTTATGACTATTATTATGTGCATAAAGAGGGCAACATCACCTCCGATGCCGAGAAAGGCGGTTTACTTGACGAGATGACAGACATAAAAACAGATTTGTCAAAAGCCATCAAGGTGCGTCAAGGCATAATAAATCTGGTTGGCGCCGTGGGGTACAAAGAAATCACCGACGCTTATTGCAGTTGCGATGCCGAAAGGGAAGACAAGATATTCGAATTTTTGAAGTTGCTTTTTCGTCACGGCAGAGCGGCATTTAATATGTATGCCGAGCCGACAGTCATTGCTTTCAACGATTTGGCAAAAAAGGTTTGGAGCGAAACGCACAGGTTGGAAGGCTTTTTGCGTTTTCAGCAGTTGGCAAGCGGTGTTTATTATGGTTATTTCGGCTCCGACAATGATATTCTTGAATTGTTGCTGCCGCACTTCCAAGCAAGATTCAACGATCAGCAGTTTGTTATTCATGACATCAAGCGTAAAAAGATGGCGATTTATGACGGAAAGCGTATCGAAACAATGGTTGCGCCGGAGAAGTTGAATATAGATTTGAGCGCAAACGAAGAGGTCTTCAGCCGACTATGGAAGGAGTATTTCCACAATGTTGCCATAGAAAATCGAAAAAATCCAAGATTACAACGGCAGTATGCGCCCAAGAAATACCGCTGGTTTATGAACGAATTTTGATTGTTCCTTCGTAAATACCTTTTTGATTGACTAATTTGAATCAATTAAACTACAATAAAGATATGACAACACAAAAAATAGCGGCATCTCTATTTATGCTTATTGCCGCGCTCGCAGTCTTTATGTTCGGATTGAAAATGATGAGCGAACGACTGGAAGCGCAGTCAAGCGACAGATTGCGCAAGATGTTCACTAAGACTGCGTCGAACAAGCTGTCAGGCATGGGCGTTGGCGTAGGTGTCACTGCAATAATTCAAAGTTCGTCAGCGACCACGGTTATGGTTGTCGGTCTGGTCAACGCCGGTATGCTGACTTTGACACAAGCCGCCACTATCATTATGGGCGCAAATATCGGCACCACGGTTACCGCCATTATTATTTCATTGCCTATCACGGAAGTTGTCGCCGCTTGCGGTCTTGTCGGTTTGTTTTTGACCTTTTCAAGCAAAACAAAGGTGCGCAATATCGGTTACTTAATTTTGAGTCTGGGCATGATTTTCCTCGGGCTGGCGGTAATGTCAAGCAGTATGAGCCAAATAGCAGGTTTGGACGGCATAAGAAGATTCTTCGAAACGACTTCTCATCCTGCATTGCTGATATTGCTGGGACTGACAGTCACTGCCATAATCCAAAGTTCCTCGGCGACTACAGGCATACTTGTATCTGTGGGCAGCGCCGGACTGCTGGGCATAGAAAGCGCGGTATTTGTTATTATCGGTATGAATATCGGCACTTGCGTTACCGCGGTGTTGGCGACTATCGGTACCAACACAAACGCCCGCAGAACCGCCGCCATTCATTTGAGCTTTAATTTTATAGGCGCGGCGATTTTCGGGACACTTCTTGCCATTCCCGCAATAAGAGGCGTCGTCATCGGATTGTTGAGCCGTTTTGGCAAAAATTTGCCCAATGAGGGCATAGCGGCGCAGATTGCCGCTTTTCATATCGTTTTTAACGTCACTACCACCGCATTGTTGTTGCCGCTGACGAATATTCTCGTAAAATTTTCTGTTTGGCTCATTCCCGAAAGAAAGAAGCCCAATGACAAGGAACACCGTTTGGAGTTTTTGAGCGAAATAACGCTTGAAACACCCTCTGCCGCCGTTGAGCAAACCAAAAGAGAGATTTTACGCATGGCGGATATGGCGAAAACAAACCTTGATATTGCTATAAAGGCAGTATGTGGCAACTCCATTGAGCACAAAGAGGACTTTGAAAAACGTGAAAAGTATCTTGATTGGCTCAACCGCCAAATACCCTATTATCTTACCAAGATTTCTGCGCGGCACCTTTCTTCAAATGATGAGGTTGTCATCGGCTCGTATTATCATGTAGTCAGCGACATCGAAAGAATAGGCGATTATGCCGAAAACCTGATGGAAAATACCGAAAAACTCATAGGTACCGGTTTATACTTTTCGGAGGTTGCCGACAAGGAAGTCGCCGACATGTATCACAAGATGTTGGAACTATATTCTTATTGCATAAAAGGCTTTGAAAAAACCGACTTGTCACAATTGAAAAAAGTCGACAGTCTTGAGGACGAAATTGACAAAATGCGTGACAGCCTCAGCGACGCCCACATAAAAAGGCTCAACGAAGGCGTTTGTACGGCGCAGACGGGAGCGGTATATTTGAGTATAATCAGCAATCTAGAGAGAATATCCGACCATATACGCAATATTTTTTACAGCATGAGAAAATATTTGAATGTTTCAAAATCTCTATAATTTATAAATATTTTTTATATATCGAGGTCATCTGTGGCAGGTCCGATAATGAGTTTGCCGTCTATTTCGAATCTTGAACCGTGACAAGGACAATCCCAGGTTTTGGTATTGGGGTTGAACTGTAATTGACACTTTAGATGTTTGCAAAGCGCATCGCATATATGCAACTCGCCGTCTGAGTCTTTATAGACGGCTTTTTTCTTGCCGCCTATAAGCACGATGTCGCCGCTGTCGGGCAACAGTTCGGCTGCGGTATGCGGCGGTACGGATATGGGTTTTATGATAAGGTTGTTTACCGTAGTCAAGGTGTTGTTCAAAAAAGTACCTGTGGAAGTTTTTTTGCGGAAAGGGCTGAAGAGCGGGCGAAACTTGTTTTTTTCGCCGTTTATTATGTCACGAAGTACGCAGGCGCCTGCCATGGCGTTGGTCATGCCCCATTTGTTGAAACCGGTGATGACAAATACATCGTCTGTGGTTTTGCAATACGGTCCCACGAGCGGCACACCGTCGAAGGTTATGCAGTCGTTTGCCGACCAAAAATGCGTCGGATCGGAATCGGCAAAGCTTTCTGCGGCTCTTTCTTCAAGTCTGTCATATTTGTTGACCTCGTCGACTCTGCCCGAGCGGTGATCAAGACCGCCTATGATTATTTTGTCCTCAAATTGCCGATAGGTAAGAGAGTTGCCCAAATCTCCTTGATACATCGCCTCAAGCCGCTGCTCTGTGTCTATGGCAATGGTGTAGGAGTGGGACTTGTACATGCGCAAAAAATAAAAACCCGGCACATCAATTATCGGAAAGCCCGTAGCTATGATAATTTTGTTTGCATGAATAACGGCGTCATTTGAATAAAGTGTTTTAGTCTTTATATCCACCTTGACAATTCTAGTGTTTTCTATGATTTCAAAATTCTTCGGCAGTGCGTCAAGAAATTCCAAGGGATGAAAACGCGCTTGCGAAGATAACTTGATTGCTCCGGCAACCTCGATATTCAGCATTTTTGACGCTCCGATGAATTCGACATCGGCGCCGATAGCCTTCAAAGCTTGATATTCCGCTTTCAGTTTGTCACAATTCTTTTTTGAGAACAATACGCTGTCACTGCGCGAGAAATGGCAGTTTATGTTGTGCTTTTTTATCAGCCGCTCATATTCGTCGATTGCTTCATTCTGTGACTGAAAATACAAAGCGGCTTTCTTTGCGCTTTGTTTTATGAGGTCGGCATACAAATATCCGTGGATACTGTCCATATGCGCTGTCGTGTTGTGGGTTGTTCCGGCATATAGACTTTCGGCTTCCAAAAGCGTTACTTTGTGTCCCGTTTCGGCAAGTTGGTATGCCGTAAGTACGCCGGCTATACCACCTCCCACGATTACGATATCGAAGGTGTGTTCTCCGCGCAGGGGCTTTCCCTGCGCTGTTCTATTATAATTCCATATTGATTGCGCTTGCATATATGATAATCTTGAACATTCAAATAACATTTATACATTATGAATTTATATATTCTGTCTTACTTTTATTATTAGACAATAAAAAGGGGCTGTCAAAAAGACAGCCCGCAATTTGAATTGACCGTGCCGCGAGGTTTTATTCTCCGGCGTAGGTGCTTAAAAGTTCGTTTATTGCCTGTGTTTTTGCGTCCTTCAAAGGATAATAACCTTTTGATTGCATCTTTTGGAACAGATCAAATTGCTGCTTGGCGATAGACATCATGTTGCCTTCGATTATTCCGCGCAGTTCTGCTGTCGAGCCCTCGGGCAAAAAGGTGCCATACACCTTCATTATGTCTTTTTCTTGCATCAATACATCCATTAATGCGTCTTTGTCATTCAATTTTCCCATAAATCCTCCTTATTGCTGGTTCAAGAAATTGTAAAGCGCAGCGAAATTGTTTGAATGGTTTTGTTCAAGCTGCTTGCAAATGCCTTTTGAAACGGGGTCTGCCAATGTTTCCGAGTACATTTGGCTTTTTTGGCTTGCCCATTTTTCGTATGCCAGCAAATCTGACAGCAAACTTAAATCTTTTTCCGATAACGATACTTTGCTCATGTGTTATAGTGTCCTCCTTTTTAATGGTTTTCAATGCTATTGTTGCCGTAGCAAAAATTTTCATACACAACAAAATTTAGTTCTCAAAATAAGAATACCGACGGTAATGTCATACCGACGGTATTGTTTGCGAAAAGTATAGGATAGATTATTTATTTTTCGAGTTTTTTCATAAGATCCCGAATCTCAACGAGAATTGCAGACTGTGTAGCGACATCTTCGTAGTACTTCTTTCTTGTGTTTTCTTCAAGCTCTGCCGCTGCGGCAAGCGCCGCCGTTTCTTTGATCTTCTTTTCTTCCTCGGCTTGTTCTTCCACTTTTGCCGCTTCCATTGCTTTATACTCAAGTTTTGCCTTGAAGGTGACGACCAATCTAAGCATCAAAAAGACTACTAATGCAATGACTAAAAAGTCGATGGTGTTCTGAAGGAAGATGCCGTAAGTGACGGCTACTTCAGGCACAGCGGCTATTCCTGCCGCTTCGTTGGCGGCAACAGCCGGCTTCAAAATCCATTTCAGGTTTGCGAGGTCTCCCGAGTTGAGAAAGAGTCCCGTAATGGGAGTAATGAGGTCTTTTACGAGGCTGGAAACAATCTTTCCGAAAGCGCCGCCGATGACAACAGCAACTGCCAAGTCGAGGATGTTGCCCTTCGTCACAAACTTCTTGAAGTCGCTAAAAAAGCTTTTGGCTCTGTTCTTTACTTTATTTACTTTGTTTTCTGCTTTTGACATAAACATTCCTCCTGTGTTTGTTGAACACAATATAGCATGCTTTGAAAAATATGTCAATATTCATAAAAGCGCCAATAAGCCGAGTTTTTCGCGCAAGAACCTGCTTTTTTGCAGTAGACAAAAAACACTTTTTTATCTCTTTCAATAATTTGTCTCTCTTTACAAAAAGCGTTAAATTGTGGTACAATATTGGTATTGCAAAATCAAGAGGGAGGGAACAAAATGCAAAACCAAATTACGCAAGAAACAAGACTACTGAAGCCTGATGGCAGCTTGACAGCGCCGGGCTATGCCGTCAAAGAGCTTTTTGTTTATGACAGAAAAGAAATAAAAGCCAGCGGCATAAAAATCAAAGAGTGGGATTATTATTATATCGGCAACAACGACCATGCGGTGTGCATGACTATTGCCGACAACAGCTATATGTCGCTTATCAGCGTGACGCTTTTGGACTTCAAAACACTTTTTCAACACACCGTTTCCAAAATGAAGTTTTTCACCTTTGGCAAGCTTGATTTGCCTTCTTCGGCAAATGAAGGAGATGTGGAGTTCAGCGCAAATGGCTTCTATATGAAATTCACCAATGACGGCACAAAGCGCAATCTAGTATGTCACTGCGAAAAGTTTTATGAGGGCAAAAACCTTGACATAGATGTCAATTTGACGGACTTCCCCGATGAAAGAATGGTCATAGCAACCCCCTTTTCCAATGCTCCGGCAGCCTTTTATTACAATCAGAAAATAAATTGTATGACAGCTTCGGGCAGCGCCAACTTTGACGGCAAGGAATATTCCTTTGATGACAACAGTTCGCTGGGTTTGCTCGATTGGGGCAGAGGCGTCTGGACATACAAGAATACTTGGTACTGGGGCTCCATGTCGGCGATACTTGACGGAGAGAAATTCGGTTTCAATATCGGCCACGGCTTCGGCGACACCTCGGCGGCAAGCGAAAATATGCTTTTCTACAAGGGCAAGGCGCACAAGCTGTCACAAGTTGCCTTCAACATTCCGGTTTCGCCGGACGGCAAGGACGATTTTATGTCGCCTTGGACTTTCAGTTCCGATGACGGCAGATTCGAAATGGATTTCGAGCCGTTGTTGAACCGCAGCGCAAACCTCAATCTCGGCGTGCTATGTTCGATTCAAAACCAAGTTTTCGGTTATTTCTCGGGCAAAGCAATTCTCGATGACGGCAAGGAAATCGTTCTGGACAAAGTACTGGGCTTTGCCGAAAAAGTCTTTAACAAGTGGTAAGACATAAATATTATCAAAAAAGGGTGTACACGGTTTTTTGACTTGACAAGACGAGTACTGCCGAGTACACTTTTTATTGCGGAGGATTACAAATGCAAAAATTTTATACCGTTGATATTTGCGGAGAAAAAGTAGATCTACCCATTTTGCCCATTTCCGAGACGAGGAATATCGCATTCTTCAACCTGCACGGAGCGCAGACTTTGACCGAACATTGCGCAAAGCATATCGCGCAGAGGATTGTCGGAGCCGAAGTCATACTGACTGCCGAATCAAAAGGGCTTCAGTTGGCGCATTGCGTGGCAAGACTGCTGGGACATGATTTTTATGCAGTGGCGCGCAAGTCGCAGAAGTTATATATGCAGGACGGCATAAGCGTGACAGTGCAGTCTATCACCACAAAGAATATCCAAACACTATATTTATCGGCGCACGATGTCAAGTTGCTGAAAGGAAAGAAAGTGGCGATAGTCGATGACGTCGTTTCCACGGGTGGCAGCTTGCTGGGTATGGAAGAGTTGGTCAAGAAGGCAGGCGGCGAGATCTTCGCAAAGGCTTTTGTGCTTGCCGAGGGCGAAGCAAAGGACAGAGAGGACATTATGTACCTTGAGTCTATACCGCTTTTATAAAAAACCATTATGAAAACACTTTTGCAAGATTTGAAGGCACTCTATACGGAGTGCTTTTCTGATTCTAAGGAAAGCATTGAATATCAGTTCAATGCAAGATTGGGTATCCATAATGCCGAATATGAGTACCTCAATGAGCAATTAGCGGTGGCAATGTATCTTGTCAAAAAACCGCTCATATATTTTAGGAAAAACATTTCTGTCGATTATGTTGTCGGCTTGGCGACATCTCCGTCTCATAGAAATAAGGGTCTTGCATTGAGGCTTATGCGTAAAGGTGTAGAAAAATCAAAGGCTCCATTCATAATGCTGTATCCTGCAGTCAAGGGTTTCTATGAAAAGATGGATTTTGCCACGGTGTCTTTTGATGACAAAATAAATTATGACAATTACACTTTAGAAACGGCAACGGCGCAAAAGATGCTTAAGGTATATAAGCAGTATTGCGGCGTTATGGATATTTATATGCCGATGACGGAAAGAAGTTTTTCCGAGATGATAAAAATAACAGAGCTTGACGGCGGCAAATTTAATATGCTAAAAAAGCAACAAACGGTCGTGGGTTTCGGAAACGGAGAAGAGGGCATTGTTCTTAATCATTCAGCCAAGCAAGACGGTATAATGGCAAGAATAACTTCACCTGAAGCGGCTTTTGCTTTGACGGATATAGACATTCCATTCGGAATAAAATTGACAGACAGCCTGATTGGAAAAAACAACATAAGTTTTCGCGTGGAAAAGGGCAGAGTCATAACCACCGACAGGTACGAAATTGAAATAAGCGCGGCAGAGTTGTCGGCGCACTTTTTTGGCTTCAAGGGCGCGCTTGCGGAATTTTTTCACTGCGCCTCGGGATATATTTTGGAAAGGTACTAAATTATTGACACCACTGCGGGGAAGTCCTCGACAGTCAATTCATAGACAGCCTCTGCGCCCAATTCGGGAAAAAAGACGGGGTTACACTTTTTCACACACATTTTGTAATAAGCGCCTGCTCCGCCGATGGCATCGAAATGCACACCGCCGTTTTGTCTTATGGCTTCAGCGGCTTCTTGACTTCTTTTTCCTTTGCCAATCGTTGCCAAAATGTCTTTCTTGGCAAAAATGGGGGTGAAACTGTCCATGCGATAACTTGTCGTCGGACCGACACTGCCGATGACTTCACCGGGACGGGCAGGACAAGGTCCGGCATAATAAATCGTTTGTCCCGATAGCATCATTTCGCCTGTGGCGTTCAAATGCTCAAGCATTTTTTTGTGCGCGGCGTCTCTGGCAGTAAAAATTATTCCGGAGATAAGCACGGTATCTCCGAGTTTTAAGTTTTTTATTGTGTTTTTATCAATTGGTGAAGTGATCTTTATCATAATGTTCCTTAAAGTGTTGTGGTTGCGTGGCGTACTGCATGGCACTGCATTGTCACTGCGACGGGCAGTCCTGCAAGGTGTGTGGGATAGCTTTCGATAAACACCCCGAGAGCCGTCAGCTTGCCGCCAAAGCCTTGTGCGCCTATGCCTGTTTTGTTGATTTTCTCAACAAGCTCTTGTTCCAAAACTTGAAGTTCAGGCAACTCATTCTTCGAGTTGAGACTTCTGAAAAGCGCTCTCTTTGACATCACCGCCGCCTTGTCCATTGTGCCGCCTATGCCCACTCCGACAACTACCGGGGGACAGGGATTACCGCCGGCATCGGTTACTGCCGATAACACGGCTTTTATTATGCCGTTTCTGCCTTGGGAAGGTGTCAGCATGAATAGCCTTGACATATTCTCCGAGCCGAAGCCCTTTGCCATGACGGAAAGTGTCAAGCTGTCGCCGGGCACTATGTTGTAGTGAATGACTGCGGGGGTGTTGTCGAGGGTGTTTTTTCTGGAAAGGGCATCAAGCACCGATTTGCGGAAATATCCTTCGGCATAAGCCTGTCTCACACCTTCGTTTATGGCGTCGCCGATGTAACCGTCTGCTATGACGACCTCTTGCCCGATATCGACAAAAACCACCGCCATTCCCGTGTCTTGGCAAAGCGGAGAAGCCGTACTTTCTGCAATATCTGCGTTCTTCAACATGATGTCAAGAGCAAGCTTTGTGGCAGGCAAACTTTCGTCATTATAGGCATTTTGCAACGCCGTTTTTGTGTCTTTGTCCAGCGAAATTCCGATTTTCAGAAACATTGCTTTGACGGTTTCCGTCACTGCGGCGGCTGAGATATTTTTCATAAATTTAAGCGCCTTTTAAGTATTTTCAGTATATAATCTTCTTTAGTAAATATAGTACATTAACATATTGTAATTGTCAAACTATAAAAAATGGTGTATAATAATTTTTATGGCAATAAGGGTGTGTTCTCTGGGCAGTGGCTCAAAGGGCAATAGCGTTTTGATAGACAACGGAAGGAACCGTATACTCATAGATGCAGGTTTGTCTGCGCGCGTTTTGTCGACCCGTCTTGCCGATATAGACGTCAAACTCAACCAGATTGACGGCGTACTCATTACTCACGAACACAGCGACCACATAAACGGACTCGAAACAGTAGCAAAGTGCGTACCCGTATACGCTCATGACTACACGATGGAAGCTATTTTACGAAAATTCGACATTTCATTGAAGAATCAAATGAACTTTTCCGACGGCGGTTTCTCTATCGGTTCTTTTGATATTTCTGCTTTCCGCACCTCTCACGATGCCGTTTATCCCGTTGGATACACCATCAGTGACGGAGAAAGCACAGTCACCTACGCCACAGATCTCGGTTATTGTTCGAAGGAGTTTTTGCGGGCGGCGAAAGGCTCCGATCTTGTCGTCATAGAATCAAACCATGATATCGATATGCTGATGAACGGAAAATATCCTGCATTTCTGAAAAGGCGCATAGTCTCAAACAAGGGGCATTTATCCAACCTTGCTTGCGCAGTCGCCATAAATGAGCTTGCCGCTCAAGGCACAAGAAAATTCGTCCTGGGACACCTCAGCGAAAACAACAATTTGCCCGAGCTTGCCTATTGGACCAATGCCAACTATCTGCGCAACAAGGGCGCCGATATTGGCAAGGACATAAAACTTATCGTAGCCGAGCAACGTTGCGTAAGCGGTTTTATCGGATGTGAATAACATGGAAAAACGCTCTTATTTCGACGAAAAAGCCTTTCCGATAATTTTTTTCATTTCCTTTTATCTTATTCTCATGGCGTCTATGTTTTTGCCGAAAATTCAAGCAAACGAAGACATCAAGAGCTATATTTCCTTTGCGTTGCCGCAACTGATCTATATTGGAGTGACGCTGATTTTTTCTTATTATTCAAAAACCGACCTGCTAAAAGCCGTTCCTATCAAGGCGAAAATCGCACCGTCGAGATATTTTTGGGCAGCCATGACGACCATTGGTTTGTTCAGCTTCGCACTGTTGCCGAACATGCTGATTATGTTGTTGCTGAGCAAGCTGGGTTTGAGAACCACCGTATCTGTGCCTGTCATCGGCAACTTTTCGAGGGTTTTGCTTTCACTGTTTATTATTTGCGCCTTGCCTGCCGTGGGCGAAGAATTGGTATTCAGAGGCGCGATTGCTTCGTCATACAAAAATTACGGCGGTGTCGCCGTGGTTGTTATCAGCGGCTTGCTGTTCAGTCTGTCGCATTTCAATACCGCGCAGACTGTCTATCAGTTTTTTATCGGGGCGCTGCTTGCATACTTGTACTTGAAGACCAACAACCTGCTTATCACAATGCTGATACACTTTCTCAACAATGCCATTGCGGTGTTTTTGCCGTCGATCATTCCTTTCTTCGCAACGCTTACGCTTTCCGGTGTCAGTTTGATTGTGGTGGCTTCGATGTGTCTCCCGGGTTTTTATTTGTTGATTTTTTCGGTGCGCAAGCTGACCGCGCAAAAACCTGCCGACGAAATAAAGGTTTTTGAATTTCACCCCGAAAGCGGAGAGATGGTTCCGACCGCAACAGAGAAGATTCATCATGGTGGCAGCCTAAAACGCCTTTCACGGGATGCCAAAAGCACATTTTTGGCAATTATCGGCACCTTCAAGAAGGGAGAACTTTCTCGGCGCATGAAGAACTTTAATTTGCTATTTCCGGCGCGCAAAAAGGTTAGCGTCGTTATAAAAATAATCATTGCAGTAATAATTGGTTTGTGGTTGATAACCAGTTTGTTATAATAAGGAGAAAAATGACCAAAACTTTCAAACTTTCGGCAATAGTTTTTATTTCTTCGTTATGGTTCATTGCCATAAGAATTCTTGCCAACTTCATAAGCTTTTCGGATAATGTGACATCTTGGCTGTTCAGCTTTATGACACAATTTGTCGGCATGGGAGTTATTCCTTTTCTGCTCTACAAACTGTGGATAAAGGGAGATTGGAAAGCCGATTTTCATGTAGCGAAAAAAATTCCTGCAATGAATTATGGCATTGCAGTGGTTATCGGATTTTTGCTTTATTATCTCACGATGGGCGTGTCGATGATCTACCAAAGTTTTTTGATAACGCTTGGATTTACGCATGTCACAACGGGAGTCGGCACGATATATTCCGGTTGGGAAGTGCTGGCTATGGAACTGTTGACGGTCGCCGTGATGCCTGCCTTGTTCGAAGAATTTTATAACAGAGGGCTGTTGTTGTCGGTATTTGACAATGAAAGTCCCCGAAATATTATTATCATTATGGCGGTGTTTTTCGCTCTTTTTCACCAAAATATCGTGCAGACGGGTTACACGCTTGTCGGCGGTTTGATCTTTGTCTTTATGATTATCAAAACGCGCAGCATTTGGCCCGGCGTCATAGTGCATTTCATCAACAACGGGCTCAGCGTAATTATCGATTATTCTACGCAGAAAGGCACATATTTCGGATATATCTATCAGTTGTACCGTGAATTTATGTACAACAACATACTCATAGTGTTTGCCAGTTGGATAGCCGTTGCTTTTGCGATCATTTGGCTGCTTAAGTTTATGGCTTCGCTGAACAAAAAACAACACGATGCCGAAGAGCAACAAAAACGGCTTGCCGATATGAGCCAAAGCATCTATAAGCTGTTTGCGCCTTCGGTTGTCGAAGAAAAAGCTCCGACAAAAACGGCGCTTTGGGAGTATGGGCTGGTGATAGCAGCAGGCGTCATGTCGCTTGCTGTGACGATATTCACCTTTATTTGGGGGTTGGCGCGTTGAAAATAAACCTCATTGCCGTAGGCAAAATCAAGGAAAGTTATTTGACAGCGGCAATCGAAGAATATGCAAAAAGGCTGTCGAGGTTCTGCAAGCTGAACATTATTGAAGTACCCGAAGGCAGAAACAAGGCTGAAGAAGCAAAATACATAACAAAAAAACTGAAAGGCAGTGTCATAATCTTTGACATAGCAGGAGAGGCTGTTTCTTCCGAGGAGTTCGCCGCGATGTTTGCGCAGGATTTGGTGGCAGGCAACAGCGAGTTTTCTCTGGTTATAGGCGGTTCGGAGGGGCTTGACAGCTCACTTCTTTCAATAGCCGACAAGAGGATATCCTTCGGGCGTGTCACATTTCCTCATCAGCTTATGCGTGTCATAGCGATGGAGCAACTTTACCGCGCTGCGACAATAAACAACAATATTACTTATCATAAATAATATTCTTCCAATACTTTTCATATATAATAATATGAAAAGCTATAAAGAGATAGAGAAATTGACTGTGGAAAGCCGCGCCGCAATCGATTATGTAGGCGTCACGTATCTTGGATACCCCATACCGCTGTTGACAAAAGGCAGTGGAGAGGGCGGCGTGCTGCTTGTGGGCGGAGTGCATGCAAGAGAATTTATCACCTCATATTTATTGTTTGAGCTGATAAAGAACTATGACGGCGCGAACCGAATTGACTGCGTACCGATACTCAACATAGACGGCGTACTGTTGTCGAGACTGGGAAAAAAGCTCTTCCCCAAAAAAAGCAACGGAGCGCTCGGCGGATTGATAGAGATGAACTCGGGCAGAGATTTCTCGATGTGGAAGGCAAATATAAGAGGCGTCGACCTCAACACGAATTTTGATGCCGAGTGGGGAACGGGACAGCTCAACACGAGAGAGGCAGGCGCCGAAAACTACATAGGACCGTTTGCCGAAAGCGAAAACGAGACCAGAGCCATCGTCGAAAGACTGGAAAGACACCGTTACGATATTGTCGTGGCGTATCATTCGAAGGGCGAAGAGATTTATTACGGATTCGGAGATGATTTTCGACATAAACAACAAGCCGAAAAGGTGGCGGAACATCTTGGATATCAACTGAAAACCAGTATCGGTTCTGCGGGCGGATTGAAGGATTATTGCGTCACAAAAGGCACTTTCGCCTTGACGATAGAGGTCGGCGAGGACAGATTCCCACATCCATATCCGATGAAGGAATTGCCGAAACTGATACAGAAACACACAGGAAGTTTGGAACTATTCAGTTCCATAGGAGCGCAAATTGCAGGAAGAATTTATGATACAGGCGTTGGAGGAAGCGAAGAAAGCTGAACAAGCCGAAGAGATACCTATAGGCGCCGTCGTTGTCAGAAACGGCGAAATTTTAACGCGCGCCCACAACATGAAGGAGCGCGGCAAGAATTCACTTTTGCATGCGGAAATCATAGCAATGAATGCCGCCTGTGAAAAACTCGGCTCGAAGTACCTTGACGACTGCGACTTATACGTAACGCTGGAGCCTTGCGCCATGTGCGCAGGAGCGTTAATCAATTATCGTGTAAACAGACTTTTTTTTGGGGCATGGGAACCAAAAACAGGCTGTTGCGGCTCACTTTACAACTTACCCGTTGACAAGAGATTCAACCACAGGGTTGAGGTTGTCGGCGGAATTATGGAGGAAGAATGCGCTTTAATCTTAAAAGATTTTTTTGCAAAAAGGAGAAAGAAAGAGTGCTGATAGTCGTAGGATTGGGCAATCCCGGAGAGGATTATCAAAACACCTATCACAATATGGGGTACAAAACCGTTGATGCGCTGGCGGACAAGCTGTCCGTAAAGTGCAAGCGCGCCGAATGCTCCTCATTGACGGCTTGGGGGACGCATAGCGGCGTCAGAATCGTGCTGGCAAAACCCATTACATATATGAATGCAAGCGGACAAGCAGTCAAGAGCTTATTGACAAAATACAAGAGTGCTTTGGACGACTTAATCGTCGTTTATGACGACATCGATTTGCCGAGGTTTTCCTTGCGCGCAAGGAGCGGCGGCAGCGGCGGTACACACAACGGCATGAAAAACATTATCGAAACGCTGGCAAACGATGAGTTCAAACGCATACGGATAGGCGTAGGCAGAGGGGACGGAGAACTGAAGGATTATGTGCTTAGCTCCATAAAAAAACAGGACGAAAAAAGCTTCCGGCAATGTTTTGAAAAAGTCGCCGAAGGTATACTTGAATATGCCGAACACGGCGATTTCGAAAAACTTATGAGAAAGCTGAACACTAAGGAAAACAATGAAGTTTAATGAGTATTTCTCTTTATCAAAAATTGGCGGACAGCTTGCCGAAATAAAAAAAGCCATCGACAACAGACGTTCGACGACGGTTTTTTATGCTGTCGAGAATTGCCGCTATCATATTGCATCTGCTGTAGACAGATTTTTTCTCTATGTCGTACCCGACAGAATAACCGCGCGCCGCGCAAAAAACCTTTTGTCGGCATATTGCGGCGAGGATATCCCGATAATATTCGAGCGTGACGACGTGCTCATAAACAGTCAAAGCGTAGCGGCGTATTCCTTGGGCGAAAGGCTAAAAACGCTGACGGATATCACGTTGGACAGATGCAGAGGCGCAATAATTTCGGCGGAAGGACTATTACAGTATTATCCGAAAAAAACCACTCTCGAGGCTTCGTTGCGGCGATATAGACTGGGCGATGCCCTCGACAGCTTGGAACTTGCCGACTTTCTTGTATCCATAGGTTACAAAAGGGTCGAAAGAGCCGAGGAGCGAGGCAGCTTCTCACTGCGCGGCGATGTCATAAATCTTTATATGTACGACAACGAACTGCCGTACAGGATCGAGCTTTTTGACAACATAATTGAGAGCATAAAGCATTATGACAACGAGACGCTTTCGGTGACAAACAAGGAGCAAGAGATAATCATAATTCCGGCAAGCGACATTTTGATAGACCAAAGCAGCTTGAAGGATATCCTAAACTCGATAGATTTGCATAAAAAAACCGCAGGGCTGAAGCTTTCGGAAATGCTTGCGGATATGCGGGAAAAGTTTTTGAACCATCCATCGAATGCGGCGTTGACTTGGCTTATTCCCTTTATGACTCAACACTTCTGTGGCATACAAGAATATTTGCCGCATGATGCTATAATAGTTTTTGACGATTTGCGCAGCATTGACGATAAGTTGAAATTGGTGCAGAACGCTCACTCGGTGCGTGTCAAGAGCTTTATTGAAAGCGGCGAAGCAAGCCCCTTGCACGCAAAAGCCATTTTTAGTTCGACAGAGGTATATGACGCCATAAAAGAGCGCCTGAAGTTGGGTTTTATGACGATAACGTCGGGGAACGCCATTTTTGAGCCGCAAGAGATCTTCAGCATAAAAAGCCAGTCGCTGCCAAGATATTATAACAATTTTTTGCAGTTGGTAGACGACGTAAAGGGATATGTCAACAACGGCGCAAAGGTATTTATTTATTGCAAGAGTTATAATTTCGAAGCCTTTTTGAAAAATCTCCACGAGAATTTTATCGGCGCGAAAAAATTTGTTTACGGACAGCCGGAAGGTGAAGTAAATGTCGTCGAAGGTTATTTGCCTTCAGGCTTTGCTTATAATGCCGAAAAGGTAATTATCATCGGCAACGATGACATCGAACGAAAGCGCGAAGCGGCAAAAACCCGCAAAAGAAGCGATTTTGTACTGCCCGAAAAGGGCGACTTTGTCGTTCACGAAAAGCACGGCATAGGCATCTCCGAAGGTATGATGAGCGTCAAAACTTCGGACGGGTTCAAGGACTTTTATGTGGTGCTGTACCGTGATGGGGACAGACTTTATTTGCCTGCGGGACAGCTTGACACTTTGGAAAAGTACAGCGGCGGAGAAAAACCCTCTTTGCACAAGCTGGGCGGCACGGAATTTGAAAAGGTCAAAAAAAGAGCGCGCGAGTCTATCAAAAAGATGACGATCGATCTCATAAAGATTTATGAGCGGCGCCAAAATATGAGAGGATTCAAATATCAGCCCGACACGATTTGGCAGAAAGAGCTGGAAGACAACTTTGAATTTGAAGAAACCGAAGACCAAATAACCGCCGTTAACGAAATCAAGCAGGACATGGAGCAAGGCAAAATTATGGACAGACTGCTTTGCGGCGATGTCGGCTACGGCAAAACCGAAGTGGCGATAAGAGCAATGTTCAAGACCGTAATAGAGGGCAAACAAGCGGCGATATTAGCGCCGACAACAATTCTTGCGCAACAGCATTTCAATACGCTTTCGGCTCGGTTCAATGAATTTAAGCTGAAAATTGCGCAACTTTCACGCTTCGTACCGTCAGGAAAAATCAAGGAAAATCTCGAAAAAATAAAGTCGGGAGAAATAAATATCATTGTCGGTACGCACAGATTGTTGAGCGCCGATGTGGTGTTCTCGGATTTGGGACTATTGGTGCTTGATGAAGAACAACGCTTTGGTGTTGAACACAAAGAAAAGATAAAGACGTTGCGCTCGAATGTCAATGTGCTTAGTATGACGGCGACGCCTATTCCCCGAACGTTGCATATGTCGCTGTCCGGCATTCGAGATATTTCTATTCTCGAGACACCTCCGGGCAACAGAATTCCCATCGAAACTTATGTCACCGAATATAGCGACAATCTGCTTATGGATGCCGTAAGGAGGGAAGCCGCCCGTGACGGACAGGTGTTCATTCTTTATAACAAGGTGTCGACTATCGAGGCTTTTTATCAGCATGTGCTGAGACTTGTGGGGGATATTCCGACTATTTATGCTCACGGTCAAATGACGGACAGAGAACTCGAAAAGAGAATACGCAGGTTTTATGAGCGAGAGGCATCAATAATGATTTCTACGACAATTATTGAAAACGGCATAGATTTGCCGCTTGCCAACACGCTTATTGTCATAGACTCCGACACGTTGGGGCTCAGTCAGCTTTATCAGTTGCGTGGCAGAGTCGGCAGAAGCAATGTGTTGGCGTATGCCTATTTCACGGTAAGAGAGGGCAAGGTGCTGACCGAAAACGCCGCAAAAAGACTGGAAGCGCTTATGGAATATACAGAATTGGGCAGCGGTTTCAGAATAGCTTTGCGAGATCTTGACATTCGAGGCGCAGGCAATGTGTTGGGCAGAGAACAATCGGGTCAAATGGAAAAAATCGGCTACGATATGTATTGCCGCATGATAAAACAAGTCATCGACGAAGCCGCCGGCAAAAAGACGGTGGAGAAGAGAGAAATAGAAATGAACATCGAAGGCGACAGCTCATTGCCCGAGGATTATATCTTCTCGATGGGCGAGCGCACAAAGTTCTATAAGCGTGTTTCTTCGCTCGGCAATGCCGCCGAGGGCAGGGAATATATCAAGGAATTGACCGAAAGCTACAAAAAACCGCCGGATTCGGTTGTCAACAGCATAGTCACCGGTATCATAAAGAATCTTGCGCAAAACCTTTGCATCCGCAAGGTAGTAATAAACAAAGAGGGCAGCGGCTTGTTTTTCTATGACGACAGCTGTCTTCAAAATCCTGCAATAATAGACGCCGTCAGCAGTCTTCAACGCTTCGCCGTACTGTCTCCGTCAAGTCCGCCTACCGTAGTTTTCAAACATAAAGGACTGAATCAGAACGCCAGAATAAAACTTGTGCTTGATTTTTTAACAAAAGCATCGCGCAACGAGGTTTGATTTTTTTGGTTCTTGCAGAATAAAACAGTGTTTCATCTCCAATGGTGCAAAAAACAAGAAACGTATTTTTGTCTTTCTCGGTTATGCAAAAATCTCTTGTCTTATAATTTTATATATTGTATAATAAGTGTTACGAAATTACCCTTTTTGAAAAAGGAGCCAAAATGAAAAAGAAAATACTTGCTGCTATTGTGCTCGTTGCGCTTCTCGCGTCGATCTTCAGCGGCTGCACTTTCATCAAAGAAAACAAAGAAAGAGCCGCCAACGAAATACTTGCGACGGTGACTTCCGACGGCATCTCTCTTACCGTTACACGCAACGAATTTCTCGCATATGCGAATTATATGTTGAATCAGTACTCCCAGTACAATTATACCCCGAATCTCGCAGAGCTTATGCCCGAGATACTCGACTATATGATAAACCAAAAATATCTTATCATAAAAGGCATAGTCTACCTGAACAGCATTCCGGACAGACAAGCAGTCACTGCCGCCAAGCATTTGGGCATCAGCGCCAATACTCCCGAAGGCGCGCTGACTATTGCCGAAAGATATGCCGCCATAAAGACCGTCAATGAGACCTTCGAAACAGAAATTGAGGGATATGTCGAGGAATACGAAAACGAACAAAAAAACATGAGCATTGCCACCACGAAAGAGGAGCTTGCAGTGCTATACAAGGCGGGATATACCGTCACCGAAGTAAAAACAAAAGCCGGCTCTTTCAAGGAACAATACTTGAAAGACGAAAAACTTGACGAATCAAAAGTATTTATCGAAATACATCTTACAAAAGGCGCCGACAAGAAGACTGTCACAATGCCTGTGAATTCCACAATGTTTGACGAAGAAAAGCCTTTCAGCACCGAAATAACCGCCGAGGAACAGACCTCGAAAGTCGCCGCCAAGAGCGTAATACTCATATATGAGGAGCCGTACACAGACAGCGAGGGCGAGACAGTTTATCGCTCACACAAGACCCAAGCGTTTGAGTATTCCGTAGCCACTCCCAGAGGCACTGAGCCCAAAGAAGAGGAAGAAAACAAACTTGAGGGCGAAGTAAAAGACAGATACAAGAGCGACAGCGAGATTGCCGCCGAAAACAAAGCAACCTTGTTTGATTATAATATATCTTCGACGGCAGCTTTGAAAGAAGCTTACAGACAGTTCCGCCAAGCCAAGAAGAATATGCTCATAAATTTCGAAACCGACGGACTGACATATTATTATCGCAACCAATATGAAAGCGCTGTGCTTGCCGCAGTCAAACACGAAATTAATCGTGCCGCCGACACCGCCGCGGTCACAAAAGAAGTAGTCGATGCCGAATATGCCTTGCTGGTAGCAAGACAAAAAGAGGAATACGATATTCTCGAAACAGACGCCGAAAAGGTCAGCAAGTTTGCAAAAAGCATTGTTGACGGCACCATGAAGCTCGACACCACATATTATGTCCCCGTAGACGCCATTGCCGCAGAAGGTTATGATTTGGCAGAATTCTTTGCCATAGCTCATGTCCTCTTCAAGTTTGACAAGGCGCAGACCGATTTCATCAATAAAGACAAGGGCGATCGCCAGGACGAAGAACTCAAAGCGTTGCGTTACAAAGTTGCGCAGTTGACGGTTACCAGCCGTTCCAACCCCGATTATGACCCCGAATACGAATGTCCGCTTCATTCCGACAATGAAGGCGAGTGCAACTATACCGGAGAGGGCATTTGCCCTGCGTTGGCATTTGATCCCGCTCATCTCGAAGACAAGCTATTCGGAGTAGGCGGAATATACGAAGAGATGACATCAACGCTGAAAAACGCCGCTACTTCGGAAGCCAAACTGAATGTCTTCAAGAATTATATGACGCTTTACAATGACGACGGAGGAGCAATGACCGCGCCTACCGGCTATATGATTGCTCCCGAGGGAATCCCTCACAGCTATGACGGCAATGACTTCCCCAATTTGGCAAGAGAATTGTATGCCAATTCCGCGCAGGTGGGCAATTCCTTCCTAGGCGCAGGCGATGACGCATATCTCGGCTATGCCTTCACAAGCTACGGCATACATCTTATGACCATAAGCTTCATTCCCTTCGGCAACAACGAAGTGTCGGCAGCAGGCGTGTTCAGCATCGATGCGGCGCTTGACCTGAAAGGCAACACACATAGGGACGCAATCGAGAAAAAACTCATTGAGACGGTACAAAACAATGCTTATACGCAATTCGCAAAAGCCAACGGCGCAGAGCAAGCAAAAACAGCCGCCCAAAAAGATGCAAAGAAGTTTGCGAAACTATTGAAGGATTTGGGAGTCGAAGAATAAGATTGTTCTTGCCATGAACCAGTTCATTAATATATTTGTGCAACATGAAATCCGCCGCAAGGCGGATTTGTTTTTATATGGATGAGATCCCTCTATTCCGCTTTCGCTCCAATCGGGATAAGCGACGC
>CAYJBS010000025.1:0-10971 GCA_964368435.1 uncultured Christensenella sp.
TTGATAAATTGATGAAGAATATAGTATAATTATGATATTACAAGCATGCAAGGAGAAAACAATGAACGTTTGGCACGACATAGGTTCGGACAGGATTACGCCTGAAGACTTTCTCGCCGTAATCGAAATTTCGAAGGGCAGCAAAAACAAATATGAGCTTGACAAGCAAAGCGGACTGCTTATTTTGGACAGAATTCTGTATACATCGACCCACTATCCTGCGAACTACGGCTTCATCCCAAAGACATTTTGCGAGGACCTCGATCCCGTGGATGTGCTGGTGCTGTGTTCGGAAGCCATAAAACCCATGGCAATCTGCCGTTGCTATCCCATCGGTATGGTGTCAATGACAGACGACGGATTCATCGATAACAAAATTATCGCAATCCCGTTCAATGAGCCGACCTGGAATTGCTACAAAAACGTAGAGGAGCTGCCTCGCCATATCATGGACGAGATATGCCATTTCTTTACGGTCTACAAGGAACTTGAAGGCAAACATACGGCAGGCATGAAAATAGTAGACAAGGCTGCCGCCATCGAAACAATCAAAGACGGAATAAAAGGTTATAAAAGCAAATTTTTACCCGGGAGGTAGACATTTTGTATGACATAATCGTCATAGGCGGCGGTGTCGCCGGTATGAGCGCGGCTATTTCCGCGGCGGAACACGGCGCGCATGTCGCGCTGATAACAAAAACAATACTAGGGGGAAAACTGCTCCAAAACATCCAAAACGGTTGCGGAGAGCAGTTCTTTGGAGAGGATTTGACCGGTCCGGAATTTGCTGCCGGTTTGACTTCCCGATTGCGTGAAAGTGGAGTAAGAGTCATAAAAAACGCCGAGGCAACGGAGGTATCCTCCGATTTGAAAATAACGTTGCGGCGCGCCTCAAAAATTTCCGAAATGAAAGCAAAATCCATTATTTTGGCGACGGGCAGCAAAGAAAGTCAGCAATATGAGCAACAAAAACAGCCGATAAAAGGCGTTTTGACGGCTATCGAAGCGCAAAGGCTGATAAACATAGAAGGCAAAAAGCCGGGCAAGAAAGCCATAATTTACGGTTCCGATGAGTTGGCGCTGGCAGTTGCAAGGAGTTTGACTCTCGAGGGAACGAAAGTAGTTTGTGTTTGCGAAAAAGAACAAGAGGCGCAGGCGATGCCGAAGTATATCGTAGAGTGTCTTGAAGAATTTGATATTCCTCTTTATACAGGCGTCAAGCTTTCGACGATCGGAGAACCGCTGGAAGGCATCAATATCTCATCATCTGACGAAAAGAAGTTTGTGGAGTGTGACACGTTGGTTTTGTCACCTTCTTTGTTGCCTGATGACAGTTTGACAAAGGCTTTGGGCATAACTATCGACGAAAAAACTTGCGGAGCGTCAGTCAGCGAAGACTTTCAATCAAGCGCAGACGGCGTATTCGTCATCGGAAGCGCATTGCATAGTCATAACTCGATTGATGATGCGGCTTTTGAGGGCGCCGCCGCAGGCAAAAGCGCCGCTGATTTTGTCAAATCCAAAGCAAAAAGAAGAGAAGGTCTGAAAGTAATTGCCGGCAATGGCATAAAATACGCATTGCCGCAGTCGACGCTCGCGAGAGACGAAACAAAGATATTTTTCCGTCCCGAACAGTTCCGAAAGAGCGTCAGGCTCAATGTCATGTCGGGAGAAAACCTTATTTATGCAAAAAGGTATCCCGCGCTATTGCCGGGCATGTTGGAGAGTATAGAAATTAACCTAGAAAACTCATACAGCGACATAACGCTTTCCTTGGAGGCGCAATGAAGAACTTCACTTGTATTCTTTGTCCCATAAGCTGCGAAATTGTGGCAGATCAGACGATTAAGGACGGAGAAATCTCCGTCGAAGGCAACGCCTGCAAAAGAGGCGAAGTTTATGTCAGAACAGAAATCATAAACCCACAGCGTATTTTGACAACGGTTTTTCCGGTCTTCAGAGGGGGCGTAGTGCCTTGCAAATCAAGCGGCACCATCGACAAGGACAAGCTCTTTGATATCATAAAATACATAAAAAAACAGCGCACGCATAAACCGATAAAGCTGGGCGATATACTTATTCATAATGTGCTGGACAGCGGAGTCGACATCATAGCCACAGCAGAAAGAACATAACAAACAGGGGAACAATTATGAAACTAACCGTACTTGGCAGATACGGCAAGTATCCGAACAAAGACGGAGCAACTTGCAGCTATTTGGTTGAAAGCAAGGGCGGCGCAAAAATTTTGTTGGATATGGGCAGCGGAACGCTGCGCAATCTTGCCAACATATGCGCATATGAAGATATTGATGCGATAGTGTTGAGCCACTTCCACGGTGACCATATTGCAGATGCCTTTGTGTTCCGAAACATTGCTTTTGAGTTGACAAAAACACGAGTTTGGCAATCCTCTTTGCCACTTTTTATGCCCGACACACCTCATGAAGAATTCCTTGCGCTCTCAAGCGCAGGCATAGCCGTCCATACTGTTAGCGACGGGATGTTTGCCGAAATAAAAGATTTTCGTTTGCAATTTTTTGAGATGAGCCATACTTTGCCGACCTTTGGCGTTGCGGTATCGGACGGAGAAAAACGGCTTGCCTATACAGCCGACACCCGATATTGCAAAAACCTCGACAAGCTGACAGAGGGCGCAGACCTTGCGCTTGTGGACGCCTGTATTTTGAAGAAAAAGCATACGCAAGAGTCGCCGCACATAAGCGTATACGATATGGCCGAAATTACAAAAGACATTCCGAAAACTGTTTTGACGCACCTTGATGCAGGCAAGGAGGACGAAATACTTGCCGAAGCAAGAAGCGTTAACAAAAATGCCCGACTTGCGCAAGAATTAAAAACTCTCGAAATATGAAAAATACCGTAATAAATATGCGCCCTATGGTTTTTTGCGCATTATTTATGATGGCGGGAATTGCCCTAAGCCTTGTCCTATTGGATGGAAAAGGATGGGCATGGTTGTTGATTATTTTGCTTGGCAGCGGCGGTATTTTACTGCTGGCGCTAATGAGGAAATGGCGTTTGTTTATGCTCCTTTTGTGCTTTTTGATTGGCTTTCTTGGACACTCTGTTCAATATTCTTTAATTAAACGAGCAGATGTCGACGGAGAGCATTACATAAGAGGCAAGGTGGCGCAAATAAACATCGGCAACGGTTATTACAATGTTGTTTTGAAGGATTTGAAGATTGATGGCGTAGACGAAAGGGGCAAGGCGCTGCTACGTGTTTATGGAGAAAACCCTTATCAACTGTCCGACAGACTGCACTTTGTAGGCGAATTACATTCTCGTGAAGTGAAATTATCCGAGTCCAAATCGCTGACGTATTACGGAAACGGCGTTTATTATGATGTAAGGCAGATTGCCGAACTTACGCCGCCGCTTCAAGATGTTGATTTTTATGACAGACTGCGCCTGCGCATGACAAATCCCATGTCAAAATGGCTAGGGGAAAACAAGGGTATTGCCGAATCGCTGATATTCGGCAATCTCAGCGGCTTGTCAAGTGAAGATATTTCTTCAATAAGAGGAACAGGGCTCAGCCATATATTCTCGGTGTCGGGACTTCATATCAGCTTTGTTGTGGCGTGTATTGCGCTACTATTGAAAAGACTGAGAATCAGACCTTGGCTGTCACTCACAATAACAGCGGTGGTGCTATTTTTGTATTGCGGCGTCACGGGGTTTCCACCAAGCGCCGTCAGATCGGCAATAATGGCGGGGATATTTTTGTTGGCTTCTGCTATGCACAAAAAGGCGGACGCATTAAATACGCTGGGCATTGCCATGACGGTCATGTTGTTTTTCTCTCCGGCAACGCTGTTTTCATTAAGCTTTATTATGAGTGTAGCGGCGGTATTCGGCATTTTGTTATTCTATAAACCTTTGTATACTTCTTTTTCAGGACAAGGAGGACGCTTGCGAAAAGGCATCAGCGCGTCACTGGCGCTTTCGCTGTCCGCCAATGTCTTTTTAGTTCCGATATCGCTGAATGTCTTTGGCAGTATGTCGGTATATTTTGCGCTCGCCAATCTGCTTGTTTTGCCGATAATTACAGTTTTGTATACCTATTTGTTTGTTTCGGGTATCTTCTGCTTGATTTCACCGTTTTTCGGATTTCTCTATTTTCCGACAAATTCCGTCATAGAGTTGGTGAGGGCGATTTCGACTTTTCTCTCGTCTTTGCCGCATGCCACAGTCGCCGTTGACCGTATGGGAGGCTTTACATTCTCGTATGTTGTGTCGATGATGCTGTTCTCGCGGTTTGTAATGCTACCAAAAAACCAAAAAATTGTATACGCTTTATGTACTATACCGGTTGGCTTACTTATTTCTATAATTTTATAATTATTACTTTAATATTTGCATAATGTCTGTAAATATATTATTATATAGACATGCATTCAAAGGATTTGAGCAATCAACAACCCGAAGGTCGGGTATTCTATTTGACCGGTGAGGATTCATATTGGCTGGACAACGCCATCAACTTTTTTATTGAAAAAATCGACAAAGAAATGCGTGACGTCAACATAAAAGTTTTTTCCAAGTTGGAATCGCTGGCAGATGTCATTTATCCGCTCTCCAGTTTTGGCTTCGATGAGGGAGAACAGCTGCTTTTAGTCAAAGACAGCGGCTATGAAGCCAAGAAAGACGAACAAAAGATGCTGTCCCAAACACTAGCGGAGGGCATAGAGCCGTATTCTTTGGTTTTTGTCAACGCCAAGCTGTTGAGCGCGGCAGACAAAAAACTTATGACGGAAATCAAGTGTTCACGCCTCGAAAAGGCAGAACTCTTCGGAATAATCGAAGATATCTTCAAACCTTATGGCGGTATTGACAGAAGCGCCGCCGCATTGATAGCTGATTATACCCAGAACGAAATGGCAAAGATATACCTTGAATGCCAGAAGCTGATAAGTTTCGCACAGGGCAAGAAAATAACCGCCGCTATGGTAGACGAACTCGTCACAGAGGATGCCGATTTGCCGATTTTTCGGTTTATTAACAGCGTCACCGAGGGCAGGAGCGATATTGCGCTTCGACAGCTCGACTCATTACTGAACAAAGGTACGCCGAAGACGTTTATCCTTGCGGCACTGATAAAACAGTATAGACGGATATTGCATTGCGCGCTTTCACCAAAGTCGGATGCCGAATTGTCGATGCTTTTTGGTGTAAAGGAATATGCCATAAAGAAGACGAGGGAAATAAGAAATATCGGTAAGGTAAAAATGAAAAACATACTGGATATGCTTGTAGATACCGAATTTGCGTTCAAAAGCGGACGCATGAACGAGTCGACGGCTTTTGATACGGCTATAGCAAAACTAATAGCGATATAAGGGGGCTTATGTTTGTAAAACTTTATTCCGACACGACTATAACAAAACTAAAAAAAGTTCCGCAACTACTTTGGTATCTCTTTTATGGGTTGTCCTCGATGTTTGCTTCGGTTTTTTTCCTTAAGCAGCAGGGACTTGACTATATAGAATTAGCCAACGGACTGGTAAGCGGAATGAGCGCGTCTTGGATGCTGATCTTTTTTTATCCAACGCTTTTTATCGTTAATATAGTAATTTTCGAAATAATTGCATATTTTGTCAACATTGTTATGCTGCGCAGATTTCCCGAACTTGCGCAGTCGGATTTTGTCTTTAAACTGCGCTTGACGGAAATCATAGTTCTTATCGCGGTGGGCATAATCTCGCTGATTTTCTTTGCTTTGCCCGTGATAGCCAACACCGGCTCAGTGGTCATCAACTCGCTGTTTCAAGCCTTTATGCTGGGAATCTTCCTTTATGAACTGGCAAAAGAGCATGCGCGCGTGCCGCACAATGTTTACAAATACTTGGCGACTTTATATATCGGCATAAATCTTGTGCTGAATACAGTGTCTTTGGTCGCGCTATTCACCTTTTCCGATACAACGATTAGGGAATATATTGATGCCGCCATAAAAGTCGGACTATATCTTTTGATAGCGGCTTTTGCATATATGCAATACAAAAAACTTAAGCAACTGCCGATGAAAAATGACGACATAACACCACCAAAGGACGACAAGGTTTTCAAAGACTTCGGGTTCTAATCAGACTATAGGAGAAAAAACAAAATGAGTTACTTCGGAATAAACAGTATATTTGATTTCGTTACCCTTGGCATAATTATGCTGTTGCTTTTTGTATTTTTTCACAAGAAAAAGAGCTATAAGCTGATGTTTATTTATGTTTCGTTGTTGCTCATTTATACAGGCGTTTTTGTGCTGGACAAGTTGTTCGACATAAACCTTGCGATGATGCTAATAAACTTGATTATGATATTTGCCATCGTTGCGCTTATGGTCGTCTATCAATCGGATTTCAAAACACTGTTTTTCAATCTTTCAAAGAAACAAAAATCCCACGAAATAAATGTGTCGGACGAAGAGTTGCGTACGGCGGTGGACGAGCTTGTCAAGGCTTGCCAAACCATGTCTAAAGCCAGAGTAGGCGCTTTGGTCGTCATTGCTCCGACAAAGATTTCGTCGCACATTCTTGAGACAGGCACGGAGCTTGGAGCGCTTGTCACTGCGCCGCTACTGGAGAGCATATTCAATACGAAGGCGCCGATACACGATGGCGCCGTCATCATAAAGAACAACCGTATTCTTGCCGCAGGCTGTTTCTTGCCTCTTTCGCAATCGCAGACGCTGTCGAAAGATTTGGGTACAAGGCATCGCGCGGCTATTGGTATTACCGAAGAGAGCGATATGCTGTCAATAGTTGTCAGTGAAGAGAACGGCATAATCTCCGTTGCGCAAAAAGGCGTACTCAGACGGTACATCACGCCCGAAAGACTTACTGATATACTCAACGAAGTTTACGGCATAGTTCGTACGACGAAAAAAAGGTATAACGCCTTAAGCTGACATTAAGAAAAAAATAAAAACCAAATAAAATACAAACAGTGAGGAAAAAAATGGACATCTTTGGACGGCACAAAATACTTATTCCACAAAATGTGGATATGCAGAAATGGGCGGTGGTAGCTTGCGATCAGTTCACTTCCGAACCGAAATATTGGCAGCAACTCAAAAAGTTTGTCGGCGACAGCCCCAGCGCGCTGAAACTGACCTTGCCCGAGATTTATCTTTCAGACACAGAAAACAGGACTGCCGCCATAAATAAGAATATGACGGAGTATCTCGCAAACGGCATTCTTCAACCGATTGATGGCTTTGTGCTTGTGGAAAGGGAAGTCGAATTCGGCAAAAACAGAATAGGGCTGGTGCTCAGCGTTGATTTGGAAAGTTATGACTGGCGCAGAATACGCTGTCCCATAAGAGCCACAGAAGATACCATTGTCGAACGGTTGCCTGCAAGAGTCAGCATCAGAAAGGGCGCCGCCATAGAACTGCCGCATATCTTGTTGCTTATTGACGACAAAGAAAAAGCCGTCATCGAGCCGCTTTATGCAAAAAAAGACCAACTGAAGAAACTTTATGATTTTGAACTGAATATGGGTGGCGGACATATCGCAGGCTATCAAGTCGAAGATGCCGAGCCTGTCATTCAGAAACTTTCGGCGCTTGCCGACAAGAGCGCGCAGGAGAACAAATACGGCTGGGATGCAGGACTGCTTTTTGCCGTAGGCGACGGCAACCATTCCCTTGCGGCGGCAAAATCCTGGTGGGAACAGCTCAAAGCTACTCTTCCCGATGAAGAAAAAAAGAATCATCCGGCAAGATTTGCGCTATGCGAAGTCGTAAATATATATGACGAAGCCATGCTTTTTGAACCGATACATAGAGTAATCCTAAATGCCGGTACGCAATTTATCGACGCATTAAAAAAGAATTTGAGCGGAGAGGGACAACTCAAAGTGATTACAAAAGACAATGAATATACCCTAGCCGCCCCAATAAAATCCAGTGAAACCATAAAAGCTGTGCAACTATTCGTTGAGGAATATGTGCGTGAATTCGGCGTAGTTGTTGACTATGTGCATGGCGATGACCATTTGGAAGAAGTCGTTGAGAGCAACGAAAATTCCGTAGGCATCCTTATGCCATACTTTGCAAAAGAAGAATTGTTCGATTATGTTTTGAATGTCGGCAATCTACCGAAGAAAGCCTTTTCTATCGGCGGTCCCGAGTTCAAAAAATATTATCTGGAAGCAAAAGTAATAAAATAGAGGTGAAAATGATAAAAGTAAGCAAGTTCGGCGGAACCTCAATGGCAGACAAGAGCTCCATTGAGCAGGTCATAAAGATAATAAAGAGCGATGTCGACAGACGGTTCGTAGTAGTCAGCGCGCCGGGAAAACGCTTTTCCGAAGACGACAAAATCACCGACCTTCTTTATCAGTCATACAAAGAAAGGTTCGATGACAGACAGCCTTCATTTGCCAAAATAAAAGAAAGATACATAACAATCGTCAAAGAGCTTGGCTCAAAACTCGATATCGAGAAATATCTTTATGAGGTGGAGCAGGGCATTGAGAACAGCCGTTCGGGCGATTATGCGGCGTCACGCGGAGAATATCTCTGTGCGCTGATTTTTGCTGATATGCTCGGCTGGGAATTTGTCGATGCGGCGGACATCATAAAATTTAATTCCAAAGGACAATTCGACAGTGAAACCACCAATGATTTGGTGTTTGCAAGACTAAAGGACACCAAGAACGCAGTAATAGGCGGCTTCTATGGCAGTATGCCCGACGGCGCCATAAAGACCTTTTCACGAGGCGGTTCGGACATCACCGGCTCGATTATTGCGCGCGGAGTAAAAGCCGACCTCTATGAGAACTGGACAGATGTCAACGGCTTTATGTCGGCAGATCCGAGAATCATAAAAAATCCCAAACCGATAAACGTGCTTTCTTATGAAGAGCTACGGGAACTTTCATATATGGGTGCAAGCGTATTGCATCCGGAATCCATATTTCCCTTGCGCTACAGCAATATTCCGATAAATGTGCGCAACACCTTTGCTCCCGAAAAAAGCGGCACGACTATCGTAAACGACAGCAGCGATTTGAGCAATCGTCTTGTGACGGGCATTGCGGGAAAATCGGGATATGTCAGCATGCTGATAAAAAAATCCATGATGAATAACGAACTGGGCTTTGCCAGAAAAGTGCTTTCTGTGCTCGAAAACAACGGAGTGTCGCTTGAACATGCTCCGACGGGCATAGATACGATGAGTATTATTATTGACAAAAAAGAGCTTGACGGAAAGGAACAAAAAGTCGTCGATGAAATCATATCGGCTACCTCGCCCGACAAAGTCGAAGTCATGCGCAATCTTGCGCTTATCGCCATAGTCGGACACGGTATGGCAGAAAAGATAGGCACCGCCGCAAAGGTCTTCAATGCGCTTTGCCGTCATGAGGTCAACATCCGCATGATAGACCAAGGCTCAAGTGAAATGAATATAATAGTCGGCGTGGCAGAGAGCGACTTAAAAAAATCCATATCCGCGCTTTATGAGGAATTTTTTAATTAAGGAATAAAATACCGCAATCGGTCAAAAATCCTTGCTATCGACAGGCAAGGATTTTTTTATGCGAAAATTTTTGATATTTCTAGTGCTATTCTTAATGTTTTTGACCTATCGGCTCAACGGATTTGCTTTTGCGGCATATGCGCAGGGCGGCAGGTATTCTTTGTTTTATGAAAACGGAGAGATGACCGAGGAATATAGCATGACACTTTTTGAAACGGTATTCAATCGTTTCGGGAAGGGCGGCGTAAGCGGTGAAAGCGTGCGTTTTTTTGGCGGCGACGAGGAAATCAATAAGATAATAAAAAGATTGAAAGTTGATGTAAGACAGCGACAGGAATTCGCCAATATCAGCACATTTTATGGTTATTCCGCCGCTCTGGGAGAAGGTTTAATGCTTGAAGGGCAGAAGATAAATATACAGATCGTCAAAAAAGGCAACACCGTTATTATCGGCACACCGCTAATAATGGGAAGTTATTAAAAAAAATTTTTTGTCGGATGTATAACTTTTTTTCAGTCGTACATAATTCTAGCGAACAAGCAGACTTTTCTGACTGACATGGAGGTAAAAAATGGACAGAAAATACACCAAGAACAATAAAGCAGTAGCCTTCCTAAAAAGGAACATCTACTATATCATTATGCTGGTATGCCTTGCCGCAATAGCGACGATGGTGACCATAGCTCTAATAAACAAGAGCAAAACCCCGCCTGATGTGCCTGTCGTGGATGTCCCGATTGAGGAACCCGACGACACTATTATCATTCCGGACGTACCCGATCCGATAGTCTTTGCTTCGCCGGTAGCCGACGTCAATATTATCAGAGATTATACGATAGAAACGTTGGTCTTCCACAACTCATTGAATCAATGGTCTGCCAACACAGGAATAGACTTTGCAGGAAATGACGGCGATGGTGTCGCGGCGGCTTACGGCGGCGTAGTCGAAAGCGTAAGCTATGATGTGTTCTTCGGGCACAAGGTGGTAATAAAACACAATGACGATTTGCGAACGATATATTATTCGCTAAATGAACCTACAGTCACGCAAGGGCAAACCGTGACAAAAGGGCAGTCGATAGGCAGTATCGGCGCAACAGCGTCAAAGCATGTCCTTGACGGACCTGTGGTTCACTTCGAGGTCACCTTCAAAAATGTCGTTGCAGACCCTTACGAATATCTCGATATCGGCGACAAATAATACCATTCAAAAGAACAAGAATAAAAAACACTTGATGACAAATAAAAAAAGGCTGTTCCTTCAGCCTTTTTTTCCGTATGTTTTTTGGACATTATTTTGATATAGAAAGCGGATGAGATCCCTCGACTGTCGCTCGGGATGACATAAATGGGTCTGTTTATATAAATTGCTCGGGATGACATAAATGGGTCGGTTTATATAAATTGCTCGGGATGACATAAATGGGTCTGTTTATATAAATTGCTCGGGATGACATAAAT